>NZ_JAEHFP010000020.1 GCF_016446475.1 Paracoccus binzhouensis
GGCATCGGCGCCGGCGGCGGGGACCGAGACGGCGACCGGCGCCGGCGGCTGGACCGGCCGCGCCCCGCCCCGTCGATGCGGGCCCGGCCATGGCTCGGGCGAGGCGGTGCTCATGCCGGTTCGAACAGCCTGACGCTATTGGCCAGCAACACCGCCTGGGTGCGGCGGCGGGCGTTGATCTTGGACATGATCGCGGTGATGTGGGTCTTGACCGTGGCCTCGGCAATGGACAGCTCGTAGCTGATCTCCTTGTTGGCCTTGCCCTGGCAGATCAGCCGCAGGATCTTCATCTGCTGCGGCGTCAGGCTGGCGAAGCGGCGGGCCAGCTCGGCGCGGGCGGCATCCTCCTCTCCGGCGCTTTCGGGCTGGTAGCTGTCGGGGGTCACCCGCTCCCCCTCCCACATGCGGCGCAGGCTGTCGACCAGCGCCTCGCGGCCCAGGGACTTGCTGATATAGCCCTGCGCCCCGGCCGCCATCGCCGCCGAGATCATGGCGTTTTCCAGGTCGGCCGAGATCATGGTGATCGGCACGTCCGGGATCTGCCGGCGCAGCGTCACCAGCCCCTCGGCCCCGCGGGCATCGGGCAGGTTCAGGTCCAGGATCACCGCATCCGGCGCGCCCTGGGCACGGATCTGTTCCTGCGCAGCCGCCAGGCTGCGGGCGGTGCGGACGTTCTTCAGCCCGAAGCTGATCTTCAGCGTCAGGGCCAGCGCGTCGCACATCAGCGGATGGTCGTCCACGATCAGGATCTCGCGGACCCGGTCGGCGGAAAGCCTTGGCGATGCGGCGCGGTCTTGCGACTGCGTTTCGGCTGAGGCCATCGTTCTCCTCCCAAAGAAACGATAGGGGCCGGGGCTATGGCGCCCGCCGGCCTGTTGTTCCATCTTAAGACCGCCGCCCGTCGGCGCAAGCCTGTTGGACCGCAAACCCCGTTTCGGGTTACGACTTCCGATGTATTGGCCTGGATCGGGACCCGTGTCACTTTCAACCCGTCGAGGGGGAAGACCACCATGCAACTGAACCGGAGAATCACCCTGATGGCCGGGGCGGCCGCCCTGGCCGGGCTGGCGCTGCCCGCGCGCGCGCAATCCCCGGTCATCCGCATCGGCACGCTGGAGAACGGCACCGTCAACTGGGAGATCGAGACGATCCGCAAGCGCGGCTTCGACACCGCCAACGGCTTCGCGCTGCAGCCGCTGATCCTGGCCGGCAACCCCGCCACCCAGGTCGCCATGCAGGGGGCCGAGGTCGATACCATCGTCTCGGACTTCCTCTGGGTGGCGCAGCAGCGCGCGCGCGGCACCGGCTTCCGCTTCCTGCCCTATTCCACCGCCGTGGGCGGCGTGATGGTGCGCGGCGACAGCCCGGCGCAATCGCTGGCCGACCTGAAGGGCAAGAAGATCGGCATCGCCGGCGGGCCGGTGGACAAGAGCTGGCTGATCCTGCGCGCCTGGTCGCGCGAGACGCTGGGCGAGGACCTGGCCCAGGTGACGCAGCAGGTCTTCGGCGCACCGCCGATGATCCTGAACGCCGCCGAGACCGGCGAGGTCGATGCCGCGATCAACTTCTGGCATTTCCAGGCCAAGATGAAGGCGCGCGGCATGCGCGAGATCATGTCGGTCGCCACGGCGGCGGCCGATCTGGGCCTGGATCCCTCGACCCCGCTGCTGGGCTATGTGTTGCGCGACGACTGGATCGCGGCCAACCCGCAGCTTGCCGCCGGCCTCGCCCGCGCCTCCCGCGCCGCCAAGGACCTGCTGGCCCGCGATGATGCCGCCTGGGACGATCTGCGCCCGCTGATGGAGGCCGCCGACGAGGCCGAGTTCCAGGCACTGAAGGCCGGCTGGCGCGCCGGCATTCCCGCCCCGGGGCCGGTCGATGCGGCGAATGCGCAGAAGATGTTCGCCACCATGGCCGAGCTGGGCGGCGAGGAATTGACCGGCGGCGTCGCCACCCTGCCCGAGGGCCTGTTCTGGTGGCCGGAGTAGCCCCGACTTGACCGGAACGCCCAAGCCCCCCTCGCCCCGTCCCGGCCTGGTGCCGGGGGTGCTGTCGCTCCTGGCCATGCTGCTGTTGTGGACCCTGGCCTCGCAGCTCACCGACCGGCCGCAGACCCTGCCGGCGCCCTGGGACGTCGCGGCGCGCATCGGCCGGCTGGCCGCGACCGGCGAGCTGTGGCTCAACGCCGGCATGACGCTGTTCCGCGTCACCGCCAGCTTCGCGCTGGCCATGGCCGCGGGCATGGCGCTGGGGCTGTGGATGGGGCGCTGGCGCGGGGCGGACCAATGGCTCAATCCCGGGCTCATCATCCTGCTGAACGTGCCGGCGCTGGTGGTGATCGTGCTGTGCTATATCTGGATCGGCCTGAACGAGACCGCCGCCATCCTGGCCGTGGCGCTGAACAAGATCCCGGTGGTCACGGTGATGATCCGCGAGGGCACGCGGGCGCTGCGGCCCGATCTGGACGACATGGCCCGCGCCTTCCGCATGGCGCCGCTGGCGCGGCTGCGCCATGTCGTGCTGCCGCAACTGGCGCCGCATATCGCCGCCGCGGCCCGGGCCGGCATCTCGCTGATCTGGAAGATCGTGCTGGTGGTCGAGTTCCTCGGCCGCTCGAACGGTGTCGGCTTCAAGATCCACCTGCTGTTTTCCAGCTTCGACGTGACCGGGGTGCTGGCCTGGGCGCTGGCCTTCGTCGCCGTCATGCTGGCCATCGACCTGTTCCTGCTGCGGCCGTGGGAGGCCCGCGCCAATCGCTGGAGGCAGGATGCGGCTTGAGCTGGAAGCCAAGTCCTTCGGCGCTCGGCCGGTGCTGGGGGCTTTGTCGCTGGCAGTTTCGCGGGGCGAGCGGCTGGCGATCCTCGGCCCCTCGGGCATCGGGAAATCGACGCTGCTGCGCATCCTGGCCGGGCTGGACCGGGCCTATCGCGGCCGGCTCGACGGGGCCGACCGCCTGGCCGTGGTGTTCCAGGAGCCGGTGCTGCTGCCCTGGCGCGACGCGGTGGCGAACATCGCCATCCCGACCGGCTGCGACGCAGCCACCGCGCGGGACTGGCTGGCGCAGGTCGGGCTGGCCGGGCACGAGGCGAAGTTCCCGCGCCAGCTGTCGCTGGGCCAGCAGCGGCGGCTGGCGCTGGCCCGCGCCTTCGCCGCGGCACCCGACATCCTGCTGATGGACGAACCTTTCGCCTCGCTGGATGCCGAAACGGCGGGCCGGATGCTGGCGCTGACCGATGCGCTGCTGACTCGCTCGGGCGCCGGACTGGTGCTGGTCACCCACGACCCGCGCGAGGCCGAGGCGCTGCACGCCCGGCCGCTGCAGCTGGCCGGCCAGCCGGCCCGGCTTCAGACCCGGCTTCAGAAGGACTGATCCCAGACCCGGCCCTCGGTATCCTGCGCATGCACCGTCACCGGCCCCTCGCCCGGCGCGTGGGCAAAGCGGAACACCGGGTCCTCGGAGATCGAGATCCCGGCCTCCATGGTGAACAGCAGCGCCTCGCCCTGCTTGACCTCCAGCACCTGGACGAACTCGGCCGGGATGGTCAGCAGCGTCAGCTGGTCGCGTTGCAAGCCCGAGAAATTCGGGTGCCGGATCATCAGCGTGCCGACCTGCCGCCCGCCTTCCCCGGCCTCGCGATAGCGCATCTGGCCCATGGTGGCGCGCACCTGCTCCATGCTTTTCCCGGCCGGCGCCGCGCAGCCGCCCGAGGCCTTGACGAAGCGCCCGGCCATGACCTTGCGCCCGTCCGCCAGCGTGGCGACGGCGCGCAGGTCGGAATAGCTGTCGACCCGCACCCGCACCTCGAAATCCAGCGGCATCAGCGCCTTGCCAAAGGTGAACTCGGCCGCGACCGGGGCCGGGTTGCCGTCCACCACCAGCGCCAGCGACCGGATCGCCGGCGCGCCGGGCGGCTGGGTGATGCGCACCGGCACCAGCGCCGGGTTGTCGGCGCGCGGCGGGGCGTCCAGGTCGAAGACCGCCGGATCGACCGGCGGCTCCTCGTCGGTGCCGATCACCGCCAGCCGCATCTCGTCCCAGAGCGCCGAGGGCTGCATCGGGTTCGCCACCTCGGTCGCAAAAGCCGGCGCGGCCTGCAGGGCAAGCGCAAGCGCCGCAATCAACGCGCGTCTCATATCCGTTTCTCCTTCGCCATGCGGCGATAGACCAGCGCGGTGTCGTCGCTGGTCGCATCGGCCTCGGCCTCGGCGCGCAATCGCGCGTTCAGGTCGGACCGCGAACAGACCGGGTCGGTGGCGCGCGCGTCGCCGGCCATGGCCATGGCCTGGCAGCGGCAGCCGCCGAAATCCACCTCGCGCCGCGCGCAGGACTGACACGGTTCGGGCAGCCAGGCGGTGCCCCGAAAGGCGTTGAAGGCGTCGCCGTGATGCCAGATGCGGGCCAGCCGCACCTCGCGGATGTTGTCGAAATGCAGCTCCGTGATGGTCTGGGCGGCATGGCAGGGCAGCACCGTGCCGTCCGGCGCGATGTTGAGGCCCGTCGAGCCCCAGCCGCCCATGCAGCTTTTCGGATAGGCGGCATGGTGGTCGGCCGGCACATAGTCGATGACCATGCGCCCGCGCAGCCGCTCGCGCGCAGCCTTCACCACCTCGCGCGCCCGCGCCGCCTGGGCCACGGTCGGCATCAGCGGCCGGCGGTTCAGGTCGGCCCAGCCGTGGAACTGCACGGTCGCGACCTCGATGCGCCGGCAGCCCAGCCGCTCGGCTAGGTCGATCATCTCGGGCAGGCGGTCCAGGTTCTGGCGATGCACCACCGCGTTCAGGGTCAGCGGAAAGCCGATGGCGCCGATCCACTCCGCCACCTGCATCTTGCGGGCGAAGCTGCCGCCATAGCCGCTGATCCAGTCGGCCATCTCGGCGTCGATGCCCTGCAAGGACAGCTGGATGTGATCGACGGCGCCGTCGAGTTCGCGCAGCCGCGCCTCGGTCAGGCCGATGCCCGAGGTGATCAGGTTGACGTAAAGCCCCGCATCCCGCGCCGAGACCGCGATCTCGGCCAGGTCGCGGCGCGAGGCCGGCTCGCCGCCGGACAGATGCACCTGCAGCACGCCCAGATCGGCGGCCTGGCGGAACACCCCGTCCCATTCCGCCGCCGTCAGCTCGGCCTGCGCCCGCGTCAGCTCGACCGGGTTCGAGCAATAGGGGCAGGCCAGCGGGCAGCGATGCGTCAGCTCGGCCAGCATCGCCATGGGCAGGCCGGGGCGCACCGGGTTGCCGTCGATGTCGCGCGAGGCGGGCGCATCCCTCATGCCGCGTCCTCCCGCTTGTCGCCGCCTTCGGCGCAGGCCAGGAAGACCATGCGCCGGTCCACCAGGCTGCGGATGAAGTCGTGCACGTCGCCCTCGATCTGCTCGGCGGGGGCGGCATAGCGTTCGCACAGGGTCAGAATGACCTCGGCCAGGCTGCGTTCCCCGTCCAGCTCGGACAGGATCGCATCGCCGACCGCGTCCAGCTGCAAGGCCCGTTCCGGCGCCAGCAGCACGCGGATGCCGCGCACGCGGTCGTCATGCAGCCGCACGCCGCGCGGCAGATAGGGCACGCAGGCGCCGCTGATGCGCCCCCCGGTCATGGGACCGTGGCCGCATCGGGCGCCGGCTCGGGGATGGCCGAGTCGAGCAAGCCCTCGCCCGGCCGCCAGGCGCCGGGGGGAATCCGCCCCTCGACATAGCCGTGCCAGAGCGCGTCGAGCTGCGCCCAGAGCACATCGGTCTTGAACACCAGCGCCGCCGCCGCCGCGTCCTGCCTTTCCAGCGTGTCGGCATGGTCCAGCACATAGGTCAGGCCGAATTCGACATCCTTCGGCGCCTCGGCCAGCCGGTTGCGGAAATAGGCGAGGCTGGTCTCGTCGGCGAAGTCGTAATGCTTCAGCAGCCCCTCGATGCGCTCGGCATGGATCCTGGGCGCGAACATCTCGGTCAGGCTGGCGGCCACGGCATCGAGCAGCGGCATGTCGCGCACGAAGCGGACATAGGCATCGACGGCAAAGCGCGTCGCCGGCATCACTCCCGCGCCACTGGCGACGTAATCGGGATCGAGGCCCACGGCACGGGCCAGCGCCAGCCAGCGCCGGATGCCGCCGCCCTGATCGACACCGCCGTCGTGATCCTCGATCCGGTGGCGCCAGATGCGGCGCAGCTGCGGGTCGTCCAGCCGCGACAGGAAGGCCGCGTCCTTCATCGGGATGCGCGACTGGTAATGCCAGCGGTTGATGACCCAGGCCCGCACCTCGTCCGGCGTGCACTGCCCGCCGTGCAGGCGTTTGTGGAACGGGTGGCGGTCGTGATAGCGCTCGGCGCCGATGCGCTTCAGGCGCTCGTGGAACTCGGCGCGGGTCTGGGCGCGGTGGTCGGCAAGTTTCATGGCGCGATCTCCATACCGTCATGGCCGATCTGCCATC
The DNA here is from genome assembly GCF_016446475.1 of Paracoccus binzhouensis. Taxonomy (GTDB): domain Bacteria; phylum Pseudomonadota; class Alphaproteobacteria; order Rhodobacterales; family Rhodobacteraceae; genus Paracoccus; species Paracoccus binzhouensis. Next base: position 6,416 of record NZ_JAEHFP010000020.1, read on the forward strand.
CCGCCGCCTGCGCCTGCGCACGCTCGGGGCTGGCGGGATCGACCAGCGGATTCGAATTGTTCAGATGCACGTAGATGCGGGCGCCCAGGGGCACCGCGCGCAGCCCATCCAGGCTGCCGCCAGGACCCGAGACCGGCACATGCCCCATGCGCCGCCCGGTCTTGGCGCCCAGTCCGGCGCGGACCATCTCGTCATCGGTCCAGAGCGTGCCGTCGAACAGCAGCACATCCGCGCCCGAGATGCGGTCGCAAAGCCAGTCCGGGACCGAGGCGCAGCCGGGAATGTAGAACACCCGCCGACCGTTGGCGGCCAGCTCGACCCCCACGGTCTGCTCGCCCATCAGCCCGGTCTCGACCCGCTCGCCCTCCAGATACAGCGGCACCTTGCCGGGCACCGCGAACAGCGTGGCGGTCAGGCCGGGGGCAAGGTCGAAGGCAAGCTCCAGCGCCACTTCGCGCCGCGGGACCAGCCCGGGGGCCAGCGCCGACAGCATCGGGTTGCCGGCCAGCACCGCATGGATGGCGGGCGTGGCGAACAGGTCGAAGCCCTGGCCTTCGCGCAGGGTCAGCAGGCCGGCGACATGGTCGATGTCGCCATTCGTCACCAGCACCGACCGGATCGGAGAGTCGCGCAGCCCCTCGGGCCGCAGCGCCGGGGTGGCGGCCAGCTGCTGGCGCAGGTCGGGCGAGGCGTTCACCAGCGCCCAGTCCCGGCCATTGGCGGATACGGCGATCCCGCTCTGGCTCATGGCGGGAATGCGCCCATTGCGCGCGGCATCGCAGTTGCGGCAGCCACAGTTCCACTGCGGCACGCCACCGCCTGCGCCGCTGCCGAGAATCACGATGCGCATGGTCAAAAGGCCCGGCAGCCCGGCCCCGGCAAGCAGGGACCGGGCCCGGACATCGCCAGAACGGTTTAGAACAGGACCGGCTCGTCCTCGGCCGGGGCATACATGTTGATTTCCATGCCGCAGGCGATTTCCTTCAGCGCGGGTTTGGTCCAGGCCATATGGTTCTCCTCCTCCAGGTTGCCGCTTGGGGTGCGGACAGGTCGATGCTAGGCCGCCGCGGCCCCCAGTCAACACGCCAAAGGTCGTAGATGGCCAGCCGCCGGAGGCTGTGCTAACCTCGGGCCCCGAAAGGAAAACGGATGTTCCATCTGGTCCTGGCCGCCTGTCTTGCCGCCCAGCCGGGCACCTGCGAATCGCGCCTGCTGCCGGCCGGCGAGGCGGCCACGCGCGAGGATTGCCAACTGCGCGCCGAGCCCATCGCCCGCGACTGGCTGGCCCGGCATCCCGACCTGGTCGATGGCGGCGGCACCCGCTGCGTCGAGACCGCGGAACTGCCCGCCCTGACCATGCAGGAGGTGGCCGAGGGCATCCATGTCCACCAGGGCGCCATGGCAGCGCTGTCGCCGCAGAACCGCGGCCGCATCGCCAACCTGTCCTTGGTCATCGGCGAGACGGTGGCGGTGATCGACGCCGGCGGCAGCCGGGCCGAGGGCGAGGCGCTCTATGCCGCGATCCGGCAGATCACCGACAGGCCGGTCAGCCATGTGATCCTGACCCATATGCATCCCGACCACATCCTGGGCGCCGAGGTCTTCTCCGAGGCCGGGGCCACCATCGTCGCCGATGCCCGCCTACCCGAAGCGGTGGCGCGACGGGCGGAAAGCTGGATGATCTCGGTCCCGCGCCAGATCGGCGCGGCGAATTTCGCCGGCACCCGCATCGCCGCCGTGGACCACGAGATCGCCGCGCCCGAGACGATCTCGCTGGGCGACCGCAACCTGCGGCTGACGCCCGTGCCGCCGGCCCATACCGACAGCGACATGACGGTGCTGGACGAGGAAACCGGCACGCTGTTCACCGGCGACCTGGTCTTCCAGGGGCTGACGCCGTCGCTGGACGGCTCGCTTTCGGGCTGGCTCGACTGGATCGGCCGGCCCCCCGATCCACCGCCGGCGCTGATCGTGCCCGGCCATGGCCCGGTCGCGGAAAGCTGGGACGAGGCGGTGACGCCCCAACACCACTACCTGACGGCATTGCGCGACGCCACGCGCGAGGCGCTGAAGCGCGGCCTGCCGCTGTCGCGGGCCATCCCGGCGATCGTGCTGGCGATGAAGCCGGTCTCGGAGGGCTGGGCGGATTTCCAGGCCGTCACCGCCCGCAATGCCGCCACGGCCTTTGCCGAGCTGGAATGGGAATAGATTGCCTGATCCCCGCCTCGGTGCCACAACTATGCCGAGCGCACAGGAAAGGGATGGTCATGGCACGTCTTGTCCGGCACGGTTTCATCGCGGCGATCCTTGGCAGCCTGCTGCTGGCGGGGGCAGCCCATGCGCAGGATACCCCCCTGCCCGAGCGGCGCCTGTCCCTGCAGGCCGATACCGACCTGCCGGGCGGCGACCTGGGCCCGATCTTCGACACCACGCTGCAAGCCTGCGTGCAGGCCTGCCTGGGCAACGATGCCTGCACGGCGCTGACCTATAACGAACGCGCCCGCGCCTGCTTCCCCAAGGGCGAGGGCACCGGCGCCGCCGCCTTTGCCGGGGCGCTGTCGGGCCATGTCGTCGCCTCCACGGCCGAGGAACGGCTGCGCGCCGAATCCCGCGCCGGCGCCGCGCCCTTCATCGCCGCGCAGGACCTGGGCGCCGCGCAATCCCTGGCCCGCAGCTTTCCGGCGCTGCACCCGCCGCTGGCCGAATATGCCCAGGGCAGCGCCCAGCAGGCCGAGCAGGCCGGCGACCTAGCGCTGGCGGCGCGCATCACCGCCGCCGAGGCGGCGCGCTACGACCGGGCGACCGACTGGACCAATCTCGCCCGGCTGACGCTCTATACCAGCGACCAGGGCGACCGCGAGGCGTCGGCGGCCATCGCCTCGATGGCGATCAACGGCTATCTGCGCGGGGCCGAGGACGCGGTGGCCGCCCGTGCGCTCTCCTGGCTCGCCATGGCGTGGGAGCGGCTGGACCGCGGCCGCGACGCGCTGGCGGCGCTGCGGCTGGCGGCGAAGCTCTCGCCCGCCGATCCCGAGATCGCCTCGGCGCTCGAGGAATCGCAGGCGCGCAACGGGCTGCGCGTCACCGACACCCAGGTCGAATCCGAAGGCCGGACGCCGCGCTTCTGCGCCATCCTGTCGCGCGAACTGTCCTCGGGCACCGATTACGCGCAATTCCTGCGCCTGCCCGCCCGCGACCTGACGGTCGAGGCGGATGGCGAGCGGCTGTGCGTGGCGGGCCTGACTCACGGGCAAGAGGTCGAACTGACCCTGCGCGCCGGCCTGCCCGCCGCCGACGGCGAGGTGCTGGCCCGCGACGTGACGGTCAAGGGCTATGTCCGCGACCGCGCGCCCTCGGTCCGCTTCCCCGGCCGCGCCTATGTGCTGCCGGCCTCGGGCGACCAGCGGCTGTCGATGGTCACGGTCAATGCCGACACCATCAACCTGCGGCTCCTGCGCATTTCCGACCGCAACCTGATCCGCGCCATGGCCGAGGACATGTTCGCAACGCCGCTGGACAGCTGGCAGGCGGATTACTTCGGCGACCGCATGGCCCGCGAGGTCTGGAAGGGCACGGCGCAGGTCGCCAAGCCCATGGGCCAGGACAGCCTGAACCAGGAGCTGACCACCAGCCTCGCCATTCCCGCCGAGGCCGGCCCGCTGGAGCCCGGCATCTATATCGTCGAGGCCGGGATCGAGAACGAGAACGTCCAGGACACGGGCCTCGCGACGCAATGGTTCGTGATCTCGGATTTCGGGATCTCCACCTTCTCGGGCGCCGACGGGCTGACCGTGGCGGTGCGCAGCCTGACCGATACCTCGGCCAAGGCCGGGGCCGAGGTGGCGCTGGTCAGCCGCTCGAACGAGGTGCTGGCCAAGGCCGTGACCGATGCCGAGGGCATCGCGCATTTCGCGCCGGGCCTGTCCATGGGCCGGGACGGCGCCGCTCCGGCGCTGGTCACGGTGACCGACTGGCAGGGCGAGGGCGCCGAGCGCGCGCCCCGCGACATGGCCTTCCTGTCGCTGTCGGACCCGGAATTCGACCTTTCCGACCGCGGGGTCGAGGGCCAGCCCCCTGCCCCGCCCATCGACCTGTTCGTGACCACCGACCGCGGCGCCTATCGCGTCGGCGAGACGGTGAACGCCACCGTGCTGGCCCGCAATGCCGAGGCCCGCGCGCTGGAGAACCTGCCGCTGACCGCGGTGATCCTGCGCCCCGACGGGGTCGAGGCGACACGTCTGCCCGCGCAGGATGCCGGCGCCGGCGGCAGCGTGGTCAACTGGCAGATCCCCGGCAATGCCCCGCGCGGCACCTGGCGGATGGAACTGCGCACCGAAGCGGACGGCCCGGCTCTGGCCACCGCGCGGATGCTGGTCGAGGATTTCCTGCCCGAGCGCATCGACTTCACCCCCAAGCTGCCCGAAGGCCCGGCCCGCGCCGGCGGCATGCTGGAGCTGTCGCTTGCCGCGCATTGGCTGTTCGGCGCCCCGGCCGCCAACCTGCCGGTCGAGGGGCAGCTGCGCCTGTCCCCGACCCGCAGCCTGGAAGGCTTCGACGGCTATGTCTTCGGGCGCGAGGATGACGACAGCGCGCCGGTGACCGACAGCCTGCCGCCGGGCACCACCGATGCGCAGGGCCATTACCAGACGCAGATCGCGCTGCCGCCCGCCGGCCAGCTTGGCCCGCGCCCGGTCGCGGCCGAGGTGGTTCTGGACATCCGCGAGGGCGCCGGCCGGCCGGTCGAGCGCAGCGAATCGCGCGTGGTCATGCCCGAGGCGCCGGTCATCGGCATCCGCCCGCTGTTCGAGGGCGACACCGTGTCCGAAAACGCCGAGGCGCGTTTCGCGCTGATCGCAGTCGACCCGGACCTGAAGCCGGCCGCCGAGCCGGTGCGCTGGGTGCTGAACCGCATCGACACCGATTACCAATGGTATTCGCTGGGCGGGCAATGGAACTGGGAGGCGATCACCACCCGCACCCGCGTCACCGAGGGCGTGGCCGAGCCGGGCGCGGCCGAGATCGCCGCCCCGGTCGAATGGGGCCAGTATGAACTGGTGGCCGAGCCGGCCTCGGGTCAGGGCGGGCAAAGCTCGACGCAATTCTATGCCGGCTGGGGCGCAGTCGCCAATTCGGGGACCGAGACGCCCGACCGGCTGCAGGTGGTGCTGGACAAGCCCGCCTATCGCAGCGGCGACACCGCCCGGGTCAAGGTCGAGGCGCTGGCCGACGGGCTGGGCCTGGTCTCGGTGCTGTCGAACCGGCTGGTCTCGATGCAGACCGTGGCGCTGAAGGCGGGCGAGAACGCCGTGGACCTGCCGGTGACCGACGACTGGGGCGCCGGGGTCTATGTCACCGTCAGCGCCATCCGTCCCCTGGGCGAGGCGCGGCCCGGAGACCGCCAGCCGGTGCGGGCCCTAGGCCTGGCCCATGCCGCCGTCGATCCCGGCGACCGCAGGCTTGCCGCCAGCGTCGAGGCCCCGGCCGAGACGCGGCCGCGCGGCACCATCCCGGTCACGCTGAAGGTCGCGGGCGCGGCGGGCGAGACGGTGCATGCCACCGTCGCCGCCGTCGATCAGGGCATCCTGAACCTGACCCGCTTCCAGCCGCCGAACCCCTCGCAGCATTATTTCGGCCAGCGCCGGCTGGGCGTGGCGCTGCGCGACCTTTACGGCCGGCTGATCCTGCCGACCGGGGCGCCGGACGGCGCGCTGCGCGAAGGCGGCGACGCCAGCCTTGCCGGCAATGCCGAGGCGCCGCCGCCGACCGAAAAGCTGATGAGCTGGTTCTCGGGTCCGCTGACCCTGGACGCGGACGGCACCGCCACCGTCGAGGTGCCGGTGGGCGATTTCAACGGCGAGGTGCGGGTGATGGCGGTGGCCTGGTCCGAAAAGGGCGTGGGCCAGGCCGATGCCTCGGTGCTGGTGCGCGATCCGGTGGTGATGACCGTGACCGCGCCGGCCTTCCTCGCGCCGGGCGACCGGGCGCAGGTCGGGCTGCGGCTGACCCATGCCTCGGGGCCGGCGGGCGCGGTCAGGCTGGCGGTCGAGCAGGTCGGCGGCGAGGCGCCGCTGACCACCAGCCTGCCCACGGACAGCGTGACCCTGGCCGAGAAGGCCGAGGCGCAGCTGCAGATGCCCGTCACCGCCGGCGATGCCGAGGGGCTGGCGAACCTGCGCCTGACCCTGACCACGCCGGGCGGCGAGGCGCTGACCAAGGACATCACCATCCCGGTGGCACTGAACGAGGCCGACATCCAGCGCCAGGACCGGCTGGTGGTGGAGCCCGGGCAAAGCATCGCCGTGCCGGCGACGCTGACTGAAGGCATGGTACCGGGCGCGCTGCTGACGGCGGCGGTCGGGCCCTATGCGCGGCTGGACGTGGCGGGGGCGCTGGCGCGGCTCTCGCGCTATCCCTATGGCTGCACCGAGCAGCTGACCTCGGGGGCGATGCCGCTGCTCTACCTGTCCGGCCTCGCGGCGCTGGAAGGCGTGGATGGCGGCGATACCGGCGAGCAGGTGCAGAAGGCGATCACCCAGATCCTGACCCGGCAGGGCAGCAATGGCGGCTTCGGCCTGTGGTCTGCCGATTCGGGCGACCTGTGGCTGGAAGCCTATGTCACCGACTTCCTGTCGCGGGCCCGGGCGGCGGGCTACCAGGTGCCCGATACCGGCTTCCGCATGGCCATCGACAACCTCAGGAACCGCGCCAATTACGCCACCGAACCCGCCGCCGCCTCGGCCGAGGAGAACGCGGCGCTGGCCTATGCGCTGGCGGTTCTGGCCCGAGAACGCGCCGCCTCGGTGGGCGACCTGCGCTATTACGCCGATACCGCCGCCGGATCGTTCTCGACGCCGATGGGCGCGGCGAACCTGGGCGCGGCGCTGGCCTCCTATGGCGACCAGGGGCGGGCGGACCGCATGTTCACCCAAGGACGCAACCTGCTGAACCTGGGCGCGCCCGAACCCCATGCCTTCCGCGCCGATTACGGCACCAGGCTGCGTGACGCCACCGCGCTGCTGGCGCTGGCGGCCGAGGCGAAAAGCCGGGCCGTGGACGAGACCGACCTGACCAGCCAGATCGCCGAGCGCATCGCCCGGACCGAGGAGGACGGCCGCAGCCTGTCCACCCAGGAATCGGTCTGGACGGTGCTGGCGGCGCAGTCGCTGTCGCGCTCGACCCCGCCGGCGACGCTGAACGGCGTGGCGCTGACCCAGCCGGTTGCCAGCCTGCCCGACGCCGGGGCAAGCCTTGCCAATACCGGCGACCGCGCGCTGGAGGTGACGCTGACCGCGACCGGCAAGCCCGCAGGCCCGGTCGCGGCCGGCGGCAAGGGCTACGCCATCGCGCGGCGCTATTACAGCATCGAGGGCGAGGCGCTGGACCCCGCCAACCTGCCGCAGGGCACGCGCATGGTGGTCGAGCTGGAAATCTCGCCGCAGGCCGAGGGCGGCGGCCGGCTGGTCATCGCCGACCCGCTGCCGGCCGGATGGGAGATCGACAACCCGAATCTCTTGCGCGCCGGCGACGTCTCGGCGCTGGACTGGCTGGAGGGCGAGACCTCGGCCGAGATGACCGAGTTCCGCGCCGACCGTTTCGCGGCGGCGCTGACCTGGACCTCGGCCGAGCGCTTCCGGCTGGTCTATATCGTCCGCGCGGTGACGCCGGGCCAATTCCGCCACCCGGCCGCCAGCGTCGAGGACATGTATCGCCCCGAGTTCCGCGCCTGGTCGGGCAGCGGCCGCGTGACCGTTACGCCCTGACCTCCCGCTTGGCGCCGGTGGCACGGTCCCGGTGGGTATTTGTGGAGCAAAGAAGGCCGGGGGCGGAAGGCGCGGCCCTGCGTTGGGGCGGGAAAGCTTTGCTTGCCGGATGAGCGCCCGCGCGCAATAATCCCGCGACCGACAGGGAAGGGAGGAGACCTTGCCCGAACGCCATGAGGATCGCGTCGCCACGGCCTCGCAATCGCCGGGGGCGGTGACGCGGCTTGCCGCGAGCTGGCGCCGCTCGATGGTCAAGCACGGGCTGGACCCGGCCCGCCCGCCGCAGCCGCGCCGCCTGACCGCACGCGAGCTGGCCGAGCGGCGCGAGCGGCTGGACGAGTTCATCGCCGTGGCCCGGCCGCAGCTGGACCAGCTGTTCCAGCTGGTCTGCCCGACCGGCTGCAGCGTGCTGCTGACCGACGCCACCGGCATCGTGCTGGAACAGCGCGCCAATGCCGCCGATGCGGCGGTGTTCCACGACTGGGGGCTATGCGCCGGCAGCGACTGGTCGGAACAGGCCGAGGGCACCAATGGCATCGGCACCTGCCTGGCCGAAGGCCGGCAGGTCACCATCCACCGCGACGAGCATTTCTATGCCAAGAACACCGGGCTTTCCTGCATGGACGCGCCGATCTGGGGCCCGGACGGGCGGCTGATCGCGGCGCTGGACGTGAGCTCGGCCCGCTCCGACCATACCGAGCGCTGGAACGCGCTGATCGCGGCGCAGGTCGCCCATAGCGCGCGGGCGATCGAGGCGGCCTTTTTCCGCGTCAGCTTTCCCGGCGCGCGCATCATCTCCGCCCAAGCCGAGGGGGCCGAGGACGCGACGCTGCTGATCGCCGTGGACAAGGACGACCTAGCCATCGGCGCCAACCGCGCCGCCCGCCGCGCCTTCGGGCTGGAAAAGGAGGGCCAGCTGCGGCCGCGTCCCGCCTCGGACCTGCTGGGCCGCGACGAGGGCGCGACCGGCTTCGAGAAGGCCGAGCGCGCCGCGGTGATTCGCGCCCTGGCGCGGGCCGAGGGCAATGTCTCGGCCGCCGCGCGCGCGCTGGGGGTCGGGCGCGCGACGCTCTATCGCCGCATGCAGCGGCTGGGGATCTCGGAAAATCCGGGCAGACTGTCTCGGGGCTGAAACACATTCCGCGCCGCGGCGTCACGGGCGCGTTGATTTGCGCCCGCACCCGTCCCAACCTTCTGGACGAACCGGCAGGAGGAGCCGGTCAGGACAGGAGGAAACCATGCCGAACGACCAGACGCATGACTTCAAGGGCGTCAACGTGATGCCTTTCGCCAAGCGCTATGACAACTATATCGGCGGCGCCTGGGTCGCGCCGAAATCCGGCAAGTATTTCACCAACACCACGCCCATCACCGGCGCCGAGATCGGCGAAATCGCCCGCTCGAATGCCGACGACATCGAACTGGCGCTGGATGCCGCCCATGCCGCCAAGGACAAATGGGGCCATACCGCCGCGGCCGAGCGGGCCAATATCCTGCTGAAGATCGCCGACCGGATGGAGGCGAACCTTGAACTGCTTGCCACCGCCGAGACCTGGGACAACGGCAAGCCGATCCGCGAGACCATGGCCGCGGACGTGCCGCTGGCCATCGACCATTTCCGCTATTTCGCCGGCGTGCTGCGGGCGCAGGAAGGCTCGATCTCGGAAATCGACTCGACCACCATCGCCTATCACTTCCACGAGCCGCTGGGCGTGGTGGGCCAGATCATCCCCTGGAACTTCCCGCTGCTGATGGCCTGCTGGAAGCTGGCCCCGGCGCTGGCCGCCGGAAACTGCGTGGTCATCAAGCCGGCCGAGCAGACCCCGGCCAGCATCATGGTCTGGATCGGCCTGATCGGCGACCTGCTGCCGCCGGGCGTGCTGAACGTGGTGAACGGCTTCGGCCTGGAGGCCGGCAAGCCGCTGGCCTCGAACCCGCGCATCGCCAAGATCGCCTTCACCGGCGAGACCACCACCGGCCGGCTGATCATGCAATACGCCGCCGAGAACCTGATCCCGGTGACGCTGGAACTGGGCGGCAAGTCCCCGAACGTCTTCTTCGCCGACGTGGCGCGCGAGGATGACGACTTCTTCGACAAGGCTCTGGAAGGCTTCGCCATGTTCGCGCTGAACCAGGGCGAGGTCTGCACCTGCCCGTCGCGGGTGCTGATCCAGGAATCGATCTACGACCGCTTCATGGAGCGCGCGGTCAAGCGGGTGCAGGCGATCACCCAGGGCGACCCGCGCGACGCCGCCACCATGATCGGCGCCCAGGCCTCGAGCGAGCAGAAGGAGAAGATCCTGAGCTATCTCGACATCGGCCGCAAGGAAGGCGCCGAGGTGCTGACCGGCGGCAAGGCGGCCGACCTGGGCGGCGAGCTGTCGGGCGGCTTCTACATCGAGCCGACGATCTTCCGCGGCAACAACAAGATGCGGATCTTCCAGGAGGAGATCTTCGGCCCCGTGGTCTCGGTCACCACCTTCAAGGACCAGGCCGAGGCGCTGGAGATCGCCAACGACACGCTCTATGGCCTGGGCGCCGGGGTGTGGTCGCGCGACGCCAACACCTGCTACCAGATGGGCCGCGGCATCAAGGCCGGGCGGGTCTGGACCAACTGCTATCACGCCTATCCTGCCCATGCGGCCTTCGGCGGCTACAAGCAGTCGGGCATCGGCCGCGAGACCCACAAGATGATGCTGGACCACTACCAGCAGACCAAGAACATGCTGGTCAGCTATTCGCCGAAGAAGCTGGGCTTCTTCTGACAGGGGAAGCGGCCCCGCAAGCGGGGCCGCTGCCTTCGGCAAGGGTATTTGGCAAACGGAAAGGCATCATGGACCGGGTCACCGCCACCCCTGCGGCGCTGGAGCTTCTGGCCGAGATCGTCGCCGATCACGGGCCGGTGCTGTTTCACCAGTCCGGCGGCTGCTGCGACGGCTCCTCGCCCATGTGCTACCCGCAGGGCGATTTCCGCGTCGGCGAGCGCGACGTGAAGCTGGGCGAGATCGGCGGCATGCCGTTCTATATCTCGGCCAGCCAGTATGAAGCCTGGAAGCACACACGGCTGACCATCGACGTGGTGCCGGGGCGGGGCGGCATGTTCAGCCTCGACAACGGCCGCGAGAAGCGGTTCCTCGTTCGGTCGGATATCTGCCGGATCTGACCGCCGGCCGGCGCGCGGCCTCCCCCAAGGCACCCGCGCGCCCGCGTTTTTCATCAGGCGCGGATCTGGCGCGCCTCATCCAGCAGCATGATCGGGATGCCGTCGCGGATCGGAAAGGCCAGCCCTGCGGCTTCCGAGATCAGCTCCTGCGCCCGGGCGTCATAGCGCAGGGTGGCATGGGTCACCGGGCAGACCAGCGCCTCGAGCATGTGGCGGTCATAGCCGCGTTCGGTCGTGTCGGTCACTGGATCGTCTCCTCGTTGTCGCCACCATGCAGGGCGTATTCCAGCAGCCCGTCCAGCAGCACCCGGCGCTCGGACAGGGTCCGCGCTTCCAGCAGGGCCTGCTTTTCCTCGGGCGCGAAGGGCAGCAGCATGGACAGCGAGTTGATCAGCGTCTCCTCCTCGGAGGCCTCGGCGGCGTCCCAGTCGGTCGAGAGGCTGCGCTGCTCCATGTAGCGGCCCAGCCGCGCCATGAAGCCGGAGCGGTCGAAACGCGGATCCTGCTCGGGCTGGGCGGCCAGGTCCGGCTCATAGCCGCGCCAGTCCACCTGGCCGCGCAGATAGGGGGTGAAGCCGGGCTGCACCTCGTTCAGCCGGAAGCGCGAGCGCGCCTTCAGCGAGATCATCAGCCGGCCATCGTCCAGCTCGGAAAAGGCCACGATGCGCCCGGCGCAGCCGACCTGGGCCAGCGCGTCCAGCCCGGCCTCGGCCGGCTGGATCATGCCGATCAGCCGCGAGGGCGTCTTCAGCACGTCCTCGACCATCTGCAGATAGCGCGGCTCGAAGATCTGCAGGGGCAGGCGGGTGCGGGGCATCAGCACCGCGCCCGGCAGCGGGAACAGCGGGACGGTCTCGGGCAGGTCGATGCCGCGGGCCATGTCAGGCGAAGATCAGCGAGGACAGCCGGCGGCGCCCCTTCTGCGCCAGCGGATCGGTGGGCTTCAGGGCATCGAAGATGGTCAGCAGCTGCGCCTTGGCGGCGCCGTCGTTCCAGTCGCGGTCGCGGCGGAAGGCTTCCAGAAGCTGGTCGATGGCCTCCTCGACCTGGCCGGCGGCGTGCAGCGCCGTGGCATAGTCGAAACGCGCCTGCTGGTCGGCCGGGTCGGCCTCGACCTTCTGGCGCAACTCGTCCAGCGGCCCGGCCTCGGCGGCCTGCCGCGCCAGTTGCAGCTGGGCGCGCGCGGCCTCGATGGGCGCGGCATGGGCGATGGCGGCGGGCACCTGGGCCAGAGCCTCCGCGGCGCGGTCGGCATGGCCGGCGGCCAGATGGGCGCGGACCAGCCCGCCCCAGGCGGCGGGATTCTCGGGCTCTTCCTCGAGGATCGCGGCAAAGGTCTCGGCCGCATCCTCGGCCGCGCCCTCGGCGATCATCGCCTCGGCCGCGTCCAGCGCCGCGGCCAGGCCGCCGTCATCGCCGCCCATCGCCGCCAGCTTCTCGACGAACTGCTTGATCTGGCTTTGCGGGATCGCGCCCTGGAAGGCGTCGACCGGCTGGCCCTGGAAGAAGGCATAGACCGTCGGAATCGACTGCACGCGCAACTGCGCGGCGATCATCTGGTTCTCGTCCACGTTGACCTTGGCCATGCGGACGCGGCCCTTTTGGCGGGCGACCTCGGCCTCGAGCTGCGGGCCGAGCGTCTTGCAGGGGCCGCACCAGGGCGCCCAGAAATCGACGATCACCGGCACCGTCATCGAGGCATCGACCACATCGGCCATGAAGGTAGCCTCGGTCACGTCCTTGATGATATCGGCGGGGGCGGCATCCTTGGGGGCAGAGCCAAGCTCGAGCATCGGGTATCCTCATGCGACAGGGTTGCCCCCTAGATGGCGCAGCAACCGGCGCGATGCAAGATTGCGCCGGCCGCGCAGGGCGCTGCGGCGAAGCGCCGCAGCGGGGGATCAGAGATCGAAGCTGGCCAGCACCGGCACATGGTCGCTGGGCTGCTGCCAACCGCGCAGCGGCCGCAGGATGCGGCTGCCATGCCCGGCATTGGCGATGTCCGGCGTGGCCCAGATGTGGTCCAGGCGCCGGCCCTTGTCGGCGGCGTCCCAGTCGCGCGCGCGATAGCTCCACCAGCTGTAAAGCAGTCCCCGGGGAATGTCCTTGCGGGTGATGTCCACCCAGCTGCCGGCATCCTGCGCCGCCCCCAGGTGCTCGACCTCGACGGGCGTGTGGCTGACGATCTTCAGCAATTGCTTGTGCGACCAGACATCGTCCTCGCGCGGGGCGATGTTCAGGTCGCCCACCATGATCGAGCGCGCAGGCTTGTCGGCGTGGAAGGCGTCGCGCATCTCAGTCAGGAAATCCAGCTTCTGGCCGAACTTCACATTCTGCTCGCGGTCGGGAATGTCGCCGCCCGCCGGCACGTAGAAGTTGTGGATGGTGACGCCGTTCTCCAGCCGGGCGGCGACATGGCGGGCATGGCCCAGCCCGGCATAGTCGCGGTCGCCCGCATCCTCGATCGGCAGCTTCGACAGGATGGCGACGCCGTTATAGCCCTTTTGCCCGCGCGCCACGACATGCCGGTAGCCCAGCGCCCGGAACGCCTCCAGCGGGATCTTCTCGACCGGGCTCTTGGTCTCCTGCAGGCACAGGATGTCCGGCGCTTCCTCGGCCAGGAAGCGGGCGACCAGCGCCTCGCGCAGGCGGATCGAATTGATGTTCCAGGTGGCGATGGTGAACATGGCAGCTCCTTTTCGGGGACGGACCCTAGGGGCGCGAAGGGGGCTTGTCCACCGCTGCCTGAAAACCGCCTGGCCGCCGCTTTCTCCATTTCACAAATCCTCTCTGGGGGTGTGGGGGGCGAAGCGCCCCCGCCGGCGGCGGCAAAGAAAACCCGGCCGCCGGGCGGACCGGGGCCGGGTCGTCATGTGGCCGCATCCTCCGACCACCGGGCTTCGCAGGCAGAACCCGCAAGCCATGCGCGGGTTCCGCCGATGAACTTTTATCAAGCAACCAGCCGATAGCCGCCGGATTCGGTGACCAGCAGCCGCGCGTTCGAGGGGTCGGGCTCGATCTTCTGGCGCAGGCGATAGATATGCGTCTCCAGCGTATGCGTGGTCACGCCGGCATTGTAGCCCCAGACCTCGTGCAGAAGCACGTCGCGCGGCACCACCCCGTCCTGGGCGCGATACAGGAATTTCAGGATGTTGGTTTCCTTCTCCGTCAGCCGGATCTTGCGGTCCTTGGCGTCGATCAGCATCTTCATCGCCGGCTTGAACGTATAGGGGCCAAGCTGGAAGATCGCGTCCTCGGACTGCTCATGCGTGCGCAGCTGGGCGCGCAGCCGCGCCAGCAGCACCGGGAACTTGAACGGCTTGGTGATGTAGTCGTTCGCGCCCGAATCCAGCCCCAGGATGGTATCGGCATCGGTGTCGTGGCCGGTCAGCATGACGATGGGGCACTTGACGCCCTGCTTGCGCAGCCGCTTGCACAGCTCGCGCCCGTCGGTGTCGGGCAGGCCCACGTCCAGCACCACCAGGTCGAAGATGGCGCCCTTGCTCTTTTCCACCGCCTCGTGGCCCGTGCCGGCCTCGAACACCTCGAAATCCTCGGTGGCGACCAATTGCTCGGCCAGGGCCTCGCGCAGGTCTTCCTCGTCATCGACCAGCAGGATCTTTTTCAGTCCGGCCATTCTTGCCTCCTTTGGCGTTATGGCGGAAAACTGTGGCGCGGCGCGGCAGGCGTCCAGCGGTTTGCAGCAATTCTCACATGGAGTTGTCGGAAATCCGCCCTATGTTTCAGATTGTTTCAACCATGCTGGCCCGATGACCCTGATCCCCACCCTGACCGAGACCCTGTCGCGCGCCCGCGCCGACCTGCGCATGGGCCTGCCCGTGGTCATCGGCGGCCAGCTGGTCGCGGCGGTCGAGACGCTGCGCGCCGACCGGCTGGAGACGATGCGCGCCCTCGGCCCCGCCGTGCTGGCGATCACCGAGCCGCGGGCCGAGACGCTGAAGGTCCGGGTCTATGACCGCGACCTGGCGCGCGTCACGGTGCCGGACGATGCCGATCTGGGCTGGCTGCGCGCCGTGGCCGATCCGGCGGGCGACCTGATGACGCCGATGAAGGGGCCGTTCCGCAGCCCGCGCGGCGGCGATGTCGATCCGCATCGCGCCGGCATCGCGCTGGCGAAATCGGCGCAGCTGCTGCCCGCGGTGTTGGTGGTGCCCCTGGCCGATCCGCCCGAGGGGCTGACGCGGCTTTCCCCCGGCCCGGCGCTGGCGCAGATGGCGACCGAGGCCGCGATGGCCCCCGTCGCCGCCGCGCGCCTGCCGCTGCTGGCGGCCGAGAACGCCAAGCTGCACATCTTCCGCCCCGACAATGGCGAGGCCGAGCATTACGCGGTCGAGATCGGCGCCCCCTCGCGCGCGGCGCCGGTGCTGGCGCGGCTGCATTCGGCCTGCTTCACCGGCGACGTGCTGGGCAGCCTGAAATGCGATTGCGGCCCGCAGCTGCATGCCGCGCTGGCCGCGATGGGCCAGGCGGGCGCGGGCGTGCTGCTTTACCTGAACCAGGAGGGGCGCGGCATCGGCCTGGCCAACAAGATGCGCGCCTATGCGCTGCAGAACCAGGGCTTCGACACGGTCGAGGCCAACCACCGCCTGGGCTTCCAGGACGACGAGCGCGATTTCCGCATCGGCGCCGGCATCCTGAAGAAGATGGGCTTCGAGGCGGTGCGGCTGATGACCAACAACCCGAAAAAGGTGGCGATGCTGGAGGGCCACGGCATCCGCGTGGCCGAGCGCGTGCCGCTGATCACCCCGCGCAACCGCCACAATACCGGCTATCTGGACGTGAAGGCCGCGAAATCGGGCCATCTGCTGTGAGGCTGCTGCTGACCCCCATGGGGCTGCGGGCGGGGTCGCAGCTCATCCCCTGTGCGGTCGGGCGCGGCGGCATCCGGGCTGACAAGGCCGAGGGCGACGGCGCGACGCCCGTCGGCCGGCACCGCATCGTCGGGCTGCTCTATCGCCCGGATCGGCTGGCGCGGCCGGCGGCCTGGGCGCGGCCGATCCTGCCGGGCGATTTGTGGTGCGACGCCTCAGACCATCCGGCCTATAACCATCCGGTGCGCGCGCCCTTCGGCCCCAGCCACGAGGCGATGCGGCGCGCCGACCCGCTTTACGACATCGTGCTGGTGACAAACTGGAACTTTCCGCAGGCCCGGCCCAACGCCGGTTCGGCGATCTTCCTGCATCAATGGCGCCGGCCGGGCTTCCCGACCGCCGGCTGCATCGCCATGGCGCGGCGCGACCTGATCCGTCTCGCCTCGGCCATCGCGCCGGGCGATGTGCTGGAGATCCCCGCCCTGCCGCGCTGGCCGGCGCGCAAGCCCGCCAGCCGGCACGGCAAGGACTAGGCGTCACAGCGCCGTATAGCCGCCGTCCACCAGGTGATAGCTGCCGGTGATGAAGCTGGCGCGGTCCGACAGCAGGAAGGCGACAAGCCCCGCCACCTCGTCGGCCCGGCCCAGCCGACCGATGGGGTGGCGGGCGACCAGCGCCTGCTTGGCCTCCGGATCCATCTGGTCGAGCAGCGGCGTGTCGATGAAAGCCGGGCCAACCGAATTCACCCGGATGCCCTTCTGCGCATATTCCAGCGCCGCGTTCCTGGTCATGCCCAGCACGGCATGCTTGGCCGAGACATAGGCGCCCGCGCCGTCGAAGCCGACCGAGCCGAGGATCGAGGCCATGTTCACGATCGCCCCGCCGCCGGCTTCCAACATGGCCGGGATGCCGTAGCGCATGCCGTAGAAGACCGCGTTCAGGTTCACGTCGATCACCTTTTGCCAGCCGTCCAGCGGGTATTCCCCGACCGGCGCGCTGGGGCCGCCGATGCCGGCATTGTTCACCAGCAGGTGCAGCCCGCCCAGCCGCTTGGCGACCTCGACCGCCTTGCGCACCTGTTCGGGGTCCGAAACATCGCCCGCCACCGCCTCGGCCCGGCCGCCTGCCGCGACGATCCGGTCGGCGGTGGCGCGGGCGGTTTCCTCGTGAAGGTCGGCGGCCACCACCGTGGCACCCGAGGCGGCAAGCTCCAGTGCGATCGCCTCGCCCAGCCCCGAGCCGGCGCCGGTCACCAGCGCGATCCTGTTGTCAAAACGAATGTCCATGCGAGCCTCCTGCGTGATTCCGGGACATGATAGCGTCCGCCGGGGCCACGTCCCTGCGGCCAATCGTATCAATGCCGCGCCGTGGACCGGGTTCCCCCGTCACAGCGGCCCCGTCACAGCGGCCCGGTCTGCCACAGCCGGATCTTCAGCCCGCCATGCGCGACATAGGGCCCCGGCTCGCGAAACGGCAGGCCGGTGGCGCGGGCCAGCGGCGCCTCGCTGGTCACCAGGCCGATGCGCCAGCCGCGGAAGCGCTCGCGCAGCACCTCGCCCAGCGCCGCGTGCAGGCCGAACAGCGGCCCCTTGTTGCCGATGCGCGCGCCATAGGGCGGGTTGACGATGACAAGGCCGGGCGGTCCCTCGGGACGCTCCAGCCCGGCGATGGCGCGGTTCTCGAAACGGGTCCAGCCGTCCAGCCCGGCGCGTTCGGCATTCTCACGACTCATGCGGATGGCGCCGGCATCGCGGTCGCTGCCGCGGTAACGAGGCTGCCCCGAGGCGGGCGGGACCGGCGCGCTGCGCATCGCCTGCCACGCCGGCGCGTCATGGCCCGGCAGATGTTCAAAGGCGAAATGCCGCATCCGGCCGGGACGCAGGCCCGCCGCGATCTCGGCCGCCTCGATGACGAAGGTGCCCGAGCCGCACATCGGGTCCAGCACCGGCTCGACCCCGTCGAAGCCGCATTGGCGCAGGAACATCGCCGCCATGGTCTCGCGCATCGGCGCCTTGCCGACCGCCTGCTTGTGGCCGCGCCGGTGCAGCGACTCGCCCGATGTGTCCAGGCTGAGGGTGCAAAGGTCATCCTCCAGCCGGACCTTCAGCGTGACCGGCGCATCCTCGGCAACGGGAACGCCGAGGCTGTCGCGGAGGGCGGCCTCGACGCGCTGGGTGATGGCGCCGGCGTGATAGATGCGCGACTTGCGGCTGCTGGCCTCGATGCGGACCGACACGTCCGGGCGCAGCCAGTCCGCCCAGGGAAAGCGGCGCGCGCGCTTGTCCAGCTGCGCCGGGTGCATGGCGCGAAAGGCGCCGATGCGAGCCAGCACCCGCGTCGCGCCGCGAATCTCCAGGTTCGCCCGCCAGACATCCGGCCAGCCGCCGGTGAAGGCGACGCCGCCGGGCTGGACCTGCGCGTCCCAGCCGAGCGCCCGGGCCTCCTCGGCCAGCGGTTCCTCGAGGCCCGGCGTGGCAACCAGGAAGATCTCCATGCGCGCCGGATCGGCGGCAAGCGGCGCGGCCTCGGGCTGCGGGCGGGGCGCGGGCATGGGCTTGGTCTTGCGGGACGGGGTTCTGGGTTTCATCGGCATCCGGCAGCGAAAGGCCCCGCATCATGCGCCGCGGCGCCGGCGAAGGCAATCATCCCCGTTCTGGCGACAGTGTTCCTCGATTGGCGCCATTTCAAGCCAATCCGGCCGCACCTATCTTGGCGGAAACAGGACAGGAAGGAGATCGTCATGGCCAGCAGCGATGCACCCATTCAGATCGGCCGGGTGGCGCTGATCGTCAAAGACCTGGAGAAGGTCGGGGATTTCTACCACTCCGCCATCGGCCTGGACCGCCTGTCGGGCAGCGGCGAGGAACTGGTGCTGGGCGCCGGCGGCCGGCCGCTGCTGGAGCTGCGCCGCGACCGCGCCGCCCGCCATCGCCCGCGCGAGGCGGGGCTGTTCCACACCGCCTTCCTGCTGCCCGACCGCAAGGCACTGGGGCGCTGGCTGCGCCATGCCGCCGACCGGCGGATCGGCCTGGACGGCGCCTCGGACCACCTGGTCAGCGAGGCGCTCTACCTGCGCGATCCCGAGGGCAACGGCATCGAGATCTATGCCGACCGGCCCCGCTCGGCCTGGCAGACCGATGGCCGCCAGGTGCGGATGGACACGGTGGCGCTGAACCTGCAAAGCCTGCTCGACGCGGCGGATGCCCCCTGGACCGGGGCGCCCGAGGGCAGCGTGATCGGCCATGTCCACCTGCAGGTCGGCAATGTCGCCGAGGCCGAGGCATTCTACATGAACCGGCTGGGCATGGATCGCAGCGCCCATATGTCCGGCGCCAGCTTCTTCGCCACCGGCGGCTATCACCATCACCTGGCAGGGAACATCTGGAACAGCCGCGGCGCGGGGCCGCGCAGCGCCGATGCGGCCGGGCTGGCCGAGGTGGTTCTGGCGGCCGATGCCGACGCGCTGGCGGCGCTGGGACAGGCGGCGTTCAGCGATCCCTGGGGCACGCGGCTGCGCGTCGAGCCGAAGGGCTGAGCCCGTGGCCGGGGGCTCTGCCCCCACGCCTCTCCGGCCCCTCGACGGGGCCCGAGAGGCGTCCCCCGGAGTATTGGGAGAACGAAGAAATCAGGCCGGGCGCCAGAGGCCGGTCCGCCGGGTGAAGCGCAGTTCCTGCGGCGGGCGGAAGCCGGGCTCGTCCATCGGCGCGACATGGCGCTCGACCACCAGGTCCGGGCCGCGGAAATCCAGCACCGCGCATTCGTTCTGCCGGTCGTCGGGCCGGGCGCACAGCGCGGTGCCCGCCTGCACCTGCAGGACCGGGCGGCCGCTTTCGCCCAGGAAGGCGCCGATCGACCACAGGTGCAGGTGGCCGCTCAGCACCAGCTGCACGCCCTCGGCCTCGAAACGGTCGAGGGCGGGGCCGGCGCCCTTCATCAGCGCCTTGTCCACCTGCGGGCGCTGCTGCATCGGGTGGTGCAGGGCGACGATGTTGACGCAGGCCGGGTCCAGTCCCGCGATCACCCGCGCCACCTGGGCCGGGGTGATGATGCCGCGCTGCCAGGCCATGGGATCGACGCTGTTCACCCCCTGCACCCGCACCCCGCCGACATGGCCGACCGGCTCGAGGGTCTGGGCGATGGCGCGGCGCCAGCGGCCATAGGGCTGCATCATCCGGTCGGAAAGCTTGTAGAGCGGGATGTCGTGATTGCCCGGCACCGCGATCAGCGGCGCCTCGATCCGGCGCAGGAAGGCCGCGGCCCGGGCGAATTGCGCCGAGCGGCCGCGATGGGTCAGGTCGCCCGTCACCACGACCAGATCGGCGCGGGCAGCGTTCACCAGGTCCAGCAGCGGCTCGACCAGCGCAGCGCGTTCATAGCCGAAATGCAGGTCCGAGAGATGCAGGATGCGCGTCATGCCGCGTCCCGTCCGCCGCTGCCGGCCGGCACGAGCACCTTCAGCGCCCCCTTGCGCACCCGGACGGAAAAGGGCGAATCCATCCAGGTCTTTTCGCCGTCATGGGCGACATATTCATGGCGCGGCACGGTCTCGATCTCGAATTCATCGGCGCAGATCAGGTCGAAATCGGCATAGCGCGCCGTCTTGCCCATGGCCAGCCGCAGGGCCGAACGCACCAGCGGCGCCGGACGCCGGGCCCGCGCCACCAGCAGCGCCAGCTGGCCCTGGCGCACGCAATCGGCGCCTTCCAGCCCGAAGGTGTCGAGCTGGTAGGCGCTTTTCGCCACGAAGGCCAGCGCCGTGGTGAAGCGCCGCTCCCGCCCCCCGGCACGCACCGTCAGCCGCAGCGGGCGGCGCAGCGTCCAGAGCGCAGCCACCGCCGACCAATAGGCCGCCACCCGCGACCGGCCCCAGCGCCTGTAGATGGTCTCGCGCCGCTTCAGGATTTCCGGATAGGCGCCGAAGCTGACATTGTTCAGAAACACCGTGCCGTTCATCTCGCCGATGTCGACGGCGCGGATCTGGGGCGCTTCGAAGATCTTCAGCGCCTCCTCGACCGTCTCGCCCGAGCCGAGGTCGCGGGCGAAATAGTTGAAGGTGCCACCCGGGATCACCGCCATGGCGCTGTCCGAGCCGGCCACGGCGCTGGCCACCGCCGCCTGGGTGCCGTCGCCGCCGGCCGCGACGATCAGGTCGAAGCCCTGCTCGACCGCCTGCCGGGCCATGGCGGGCAGGTCCGCGCCAGCCTCGGTGCCGCGGATCTCCAGCGCCGCCACCCGGTCCTGCAGCGCCTTGCGCAATTCGCCGGCGATGTCGGGACCCTGCTTGCGGCCCGAGCCCATGTTGACGATGGCGCAGACCCGCGCCCCGGCAAGGGGAAAGGCCGTGGGAGACGCCGTCCCGGCCGGCGGATCGCGCTGTTCCGTCATGCTTTGCCTCATCGCGGTTGCCTGCCGGAACACGGCCGGGACGCGACCGGTTCCCGGCGCCGCCCGCGGCGGGCTGCGGCTTTCCGCCGCCGTCGGATAATCCTGATCTTTTTACTTGCCTTTGGCAGGCAGCTTTGACAGATTGCGCGCGGGAAGCCGAGGGGCGGGGTGCGGGTCATCCGGTCCCGGCCGGCCGCGCCCTTTTCCGGGCCAGCGGCGGTTCGCCACCCGAAGCAGCAACTGCCTGAACCCAAAGCGGGAGATATTCTGCCCCGGAGACCTGACCGCAGCATGCGCCGTGACTGCGTCGCCCGCGCATATCCTGCCGCGGCCTCCTGCCTTGCTTGGGACGATATTCTTTGAAACGAGATGCATGATGAACATTCGCCTGTCCGAGGCGCCCGAGAGTTCGGCGTCACTTGTGCCTGATCCAGTTCTGTTCGGTTTCGAAGGCCCTTCGGGGCGCGTCCTTGGCCGCGGCGCCGCCCGGCGCCTGCCGCCCGGCAATGCCGCCACCCTGGCAGCGCGGGTGAGTGAGGCGCTGGCCTCGCTTCCGGCAGAGGGGATGATCGGCGGCGCCCTGCCCTTCGACCGGGCGGACGAGGACTGCCTGTGGCAATGCACCGCCCAGCCGGCCCCGGCCCCGAACGGCATCGCCCCCGCGGGCCTGCCCCTGCAGGACTGGCGGCTGACGCCCGAGCCGCAGGCCGGCGACTATGCCCGCGCCGTGGCCCGGGCGCTGGCGGTCATGTATGAGGAATCCGGCCGGCAGGACGCGCTGGAAAAGATCGTGCTGGCCCGCACCCTGCTGGTCGAATCGGCCGCCCCCATCCCGGTCGAGGCGCTGATGTCGCGGCTGCATGCCGACCGCACCGTCACCGCCTTTCGCGTCGCCCTGCCCTCGGGTCCGGCGCATCCGCAGGGCCGGATGCTGTGCGGGGCCACGCCGGAGCTGCTGGTCGAAAAGACCGGCAAGCGCATCTCATCGCATCCGCTGGCGGGATCGGCGCGCCGGCTGGCCGACCCGGTGGCCGACCGCGCCGCGGCCGAGGTGCTGTCCAATTCCGGCAAGGATCACCGCGAACATGCGCTGGTGGTGGAATCCATCCTCGACACCCTCTCGCCCTGGTGCCGCGAACTGAGCTGCCCCGAGGGCACCTGCATCACCTCGACCCGCAGCATGTGGCACCTGGGCACCCGGATCGAGGGGCGGCTGCGCGACGAGGATACACCCTCGGTGGTGCTGGCCTCGGCGCTGCATCCAACGCCGGCGGTCTGCGGCGTGCCGATGGCGCGCGCGGCCCGGCTGATCGGAGAGCTTGAACCCGTGGCGCGGGACTTCTATGCCGGGGCGGTCGGCTGGTGCGACGCCCGAGGCGACGGCGCCTGGTATGTCGCCATCCGCTGCGCCGAGATCAGCGGCCGGCAGGCACGGCTTTACGCCGGGGCGGGGATCGTTCCCGGCTCGGACCCGATGGCCGAGACTGCCGAGACCGGCGCGAAATTCGGCGCCTTCCTGGCCGCATTGGGCCTGCCGCAGGATGCGGGCCTGGCCGGGGTGGCGCGCAAGGACGGAGAGAACTGATGGCCCTGCCCGGCATCGCCCCCTATGCCCCCCCGACCGAGGCCGAGCTGCCCAAGGCGCGCGGCCCCTGGCAGCCCGACCGCGACCGGCTGGCGCTGCTGGTCCATGACATGCAGCGCTATTTCTGCCGCCCCTATCCCGAGGGCGCGCCGCTGGCGCCGGTGGTCGGCAATATCGCGCGGCTGATCCATGCTGCGCGGGCGGCGGGCGTGCCGGTGTTCTACACCGCGCAGAAGGGCGACCAGTTCCGCCCGGACCGCGGCCTGCAGGCCGACCTGTGGGGGCCGGGCATGAGCGCCGTCCCCGAGCACGAGGAGATCCTGCCCGAACTGGCACCGGCGGCAGGCGACATCGTGCTGGTGAAGCATCGCTACAGCGCCTTCCAGCGTTCCAACCTGGAGCAGCTGATGCGGGCGCGCGGGCGCGACCAGTTGATGATCTGCGGCGTCTATGCCCATATCGGCTGCCTCGCCACCGCCGTCGAGGCGTTCCAGCGCGACATCGAGGCCTTTGCCGTGGCCGATGCGCAGGCCGATTTCTCGCGCGAGAAGCAGGATATGGCCATGAGCTGGATCGCCGCCACCTGCGGCGTGGCCCTGTCCACCCGGCAGGCGCTGGTCGCGCTGCAAGCGCAAGAGGTGAAGTCATGCGCCTGACCGGATTCGAGGGCCGAACCGCCATCGTCACCGGCGCGGCCGGCGGCATCGGCCGGGCCGTGGTCGCCGCGCTGCTGGAGGCGGGGGCGAAGGTCGTCGCCACCGATACCGACGCGGCGCTGGCCACGAACCCGGTCGCGGGCGCCGAGAACCGGGCGCTGGACGTGCGCGACGGCGATGCCGTCGAGGCGCTGGTGGCCGAGGTCGAGGCCGCGCATGGTCCGCTGGCCCTGGGAGTCCATGCGGCGGGGGTGCTGGCCATCGGGCCGCTCCTGGACCTGCCGACCGAGGAATGGGAGCGGGTGATCGGCGTCAATGCCGGCGGCACATTCAACGTCACCCGCGCCTTCGGCCGCGCCATGGTGCGCAACGGCGGCGGCGCCATCGTCACGGTCAGCTCGAACGCGGCGGGGATTCCGCGCCTGAACATGGGCGCCTATGCCGCCTCGAAGGCGGCGGCGACCATGCTGGTCCGCTGCCTGGGGCTGGAACTGGCGGCACAGGGCGTGCGCTGCAACATCGTCGCGCCGGGCTCGACCCTGACGCCGATGCAGACCGGCATGTGGACCGAGGATGGCGGCGCCGGCGAGCGCGCGGTGATCGAGGGCAGTCTGGAGGCCTATCGCACCGGCATCCCGCTGAAGAAGCTGGCGACGCCCGAGGACATCGCCGGCGCGGTGATGTTCATGCTGTCGGACCAGGCCGGCCATGTCACCATGGCCGACCTGTATGTCGACGGCGGCGCGACGCTGCGCGCCTGACCCGCTTCACGGCCGGCCCGTCACGGCCGGCCGGTCATTCACAATCGCGACGAGATCAGCGCCCACCAGTTGTCCAGCGTCGGCTCGCGGGCCAGCTCCTCGAAGCTGGCCTCGATGCCCATCTGCTTCAGTTCGGACGAAAAGGTCATCACCGCGATCGAATCGAGCCCGTAAAGGACGAGGTTCTCGCCTGGCTCGATCTCGCATTCGTCCTCGATCATCGCGGCCACGCGGGCGGCCAGCCATTCGGGGCTGAGATCGGTCTTTTCGGCACTATCCATCATTCGTCCTTTCAGGCGGCGGTTTCGGCCACGAGGCTGTCGCGCAGGCGGCGCTTGTCGATCTTGCCCACCGCGGTCAGCGGCAGTTCGGGCAGGAAGCGGAAACGGTCGGGCAGCTTGTATTCGGCCACGCCCAGATCCAGCAGGTGCCGGCGCAGCGCCGGCGGCGAAAGCTTGCCCGCCCCTTCGCGCAGCACCAGGAAGGCACAGCTTTTCTCGCCCAGATGCGCATCGGGGGCCGCGACCAGCGCCGCATGGGTGATGTCGGGATGGCGGACCAGCAGGTTCTCGATCTCCTCGGCGGCGATCTTCTCGCCGCCGCGGTTGATCTGGTCCTTGATGCGGCCGACAACGCGCAGGTTGCCGCCCTGCCGCACCACCACGTCGCCCGAGTGATAGAAGCCCTCGGCATCGAAGGCTTTTTCATTGTGCTCGGGGCTGCGGTAATAGCCGCGGAAGGTATAGGGGCCGCGGGTGGCCAGCGCGCCGGGCGTGCCGTCGGGCACCGGCTGGCCGTGCTCGTCCAGGATGCGGACCTCGTCGTCGGGGCTGATCGGGCGGCCCTGGGTGGTGAAGATCACTTCCTCGGGGTCGGTCAGGCGGGTGTAGTTCACCAGCCCCTCGGCCATGCCGAAAACCTGCTGCAGGCGGCAGCCCAGCAGCTCGGGCACGCGCCGCGCGGTGGCCTCGGCAAAGCTGGCGCCGCCGACCAACATCAGCTCGAGGCTGCCGATCTGCGCCCGGCGCGCGGGCTCTTCCTCGACCGCGCGCAGCCACAGCGCCACGGCGGGCGGGACCAGCGGGGCCATGGTGACGCGTTCGCGCGCGATGATGTCGAAACAGGCCAGCGGCTCGGGGCTGGGGGCCATGACCACCGTGCCGCCGGCATGGAACACCCCCAGCGCGCCGGGCGAGCTCATGGTGAAGTTGTGCCCCGCCGGCAGCGCGCAGAGGAACCGCGTGGCCGAGGTGACGCCGCAGATCTCGACGCTGGCGCGGATGCTGTAGTCGTAATCGTTATGGGTGCGCGGAATCAGCTTGGGCGTGCCGGTGCTGCCGCCCGACAGCTGGAAGAAGGCGACCTGATCGGCGGGCGTCGGCCCGGCCCCCGCCGGCAGCTCGGCACCATCGGCCAGCCAATGGGTCAGGCTGCGTTCGGGCGCGCCCTCGCCCAGCAGCAGCACATGCCCCACCCCGCCGGCGCGCAGCTCATCGGCAAGGGCATCGTCGCGGAACAGCTCGTGCTGGCGCGAGGCGATGACCAGGCGCGGCGCGATCTGGCGCACATATTCGGTCAGCTCCAGCCGGCGATGGCTGAACAGCGCGTTGACCGGCGCCACGCCGATACGCAAAAGCGCGAAGAAGGCGATGTAGAACTCGGCCACATTGGGCAGCTGCACCACCGCCGCATCGCCATGGCCCAGCCCCTGCTGCGCCAGCCGCGCGGCCAGGTTGCGCGACAGCCGGTCCAGGTCGGCATAGCTGAAGCGCCGGTCGCCGCAGACCAGCGCCTCAGCCTCGGGATTGGCGGCAAGCTGCGCGTCCAGGATATGGGTCAGCGGCTGGTCGATCCAGTAGCCGGCCTCTCGATAGCGTTGCGCGAGATCCTGAGGCCAGGGACTGAATTCGATCATGGGGCACCTGCTTTGGGTCGGCAATTCCGTGGCAACAACCCGCGCAAGGCGCCTGCGGCACCTTGACGGGTGTCAATAGTTGAGTATTTTTATCCCGCTTTCTCTCTCGAAGCAAGCCAGCCGCGACCCCCGGGTCGCAATCAAGCCAGCACTCTCTCATTCCGACGCCAAGCTCCCTGGAGGGAGAGGGGATTTCATGACGCATCACCACGCCGAGGGGCTCTGGATGCCCCTGACCCTGGCGCAACTGGATTTCTGGGAAGAGTTCCGTTTCCATCCCGGCGAGGCCGTCTCGACCGTCGCCCATGCCGTGGAATTGCGCGGCGTCGCCGATCCCCCGGCGCTGGTCCGGGCCATCGAGGGCGCCATCGCGGAAACCGACATCATGGCGCTGCGCTTCGGCTTGGGCGCCGACGGCCAGCCGGTGCAGCGCATCGAACCCGAACGCCGGCCGATGCTGCGCCAGATCGACCTGTCGCAGTGCCCCGATGCCCGCGACCATGCCTTCGCGCTGATGCAGGCCGATGTCGATGCGGCGCTTGACCTGCTGGAGCAGCCCATCGCCGCGCAATGGCTGATCCGGCTGGCCGAGGGGCATTACCTGTGGTTCAACCGCGGCCATCACATCGCGTCAGACGGCTATGCCATGGGCCTGATCGAGCAGCGCTGCGCCCGGCTTTACGCCGCCGCGCTGGACGGTTCGGATCCCGGCCCGGCGCTGCGCCCCTTCGCCGCCTATCTGAACGAGGAACTCGACTATCGCGCCAGCCCGCGCCATGCCGCCGACGGCCGGCACTGGGCCGAGGTCCTGGCCGCCGAGCCGCGCCCCAAGGTGCTGCGCAAGGGTTCCGAGAACTACCCGGCCGAGGCTCTGACGGCGGAACACGACCTCTCCGGCCTGCGGCGCGCGCTGCTGCGCCAGGCGCAGGCGGTCGGCATGGGCTGGCCGGACCTGCTGACGGTGCTCTGCTCGGCCTGGACGGCGCTGCATCTGCAGGACGGCTCGGCCGAGCGCCGGCAGGACGGCGGCCGCGTCTCGATGCCGGTCTGGCTGCCCTACATGAGCCGCATGGGCAGCGTCGCCGTCTCGGTCCCGGCGCTGGTGGTGAACATCCTGCCGCTGGACGTGACGCTGGACGAATCCGAGCCGCTGGCCGAGACGCTGGCCCGGCTGGGCGCGCGGCTGCGCAAGCTGCGCCGCCATGGCCGCTATCGCATCGAGCAGATCGCCGAGGATTACGGCATGGAGCCGCGCAGCCGCTTCTTCTTTTCGCCGCTGATCAACGTGCTGCCCTTTGACGAGGCGCGCTTCGCCGGCTGCGACACCACGCGGCATGTGCTGTCGAACGGGCCGGGCGACGGCTTCAACCTCACCATCCGCGGCGATGGCGAAGCGCGCGGGTTGGAACTGCTGATCGAAGCCGATCCGACCCTGACCCCGCCCGGGGACTTCGCCCGGCTGGCCGGGGCGCTGCCGCGCTTTCTGGCCGCGGCGCTGGTGCCGGAAAACCTGTCGCGGCCGCTGTCGGCCCTGGCCTGACGGCTTGCCTTTGCCCCCGCCCCGCGGCCATCCTGCGTGGACCGGGAAAAGGAAAGGATCATGGACAGCGACATCCGGCCGGCCGGTGCCGGCGATCTCGCCGCGATCGCGGCGCTGGTGGATGGCGCCTATGGCCATTACGTCGCGCGCATCGGCCGCAAGCCCGGCCCGATGCTGGCCGACCATGCCGCGCGCATCGCCACCGGCCAGACGCATCTGCTGGAAGGCGGTGGCGCGGTGCTGGGGCTGATCGTGCTGGTCGCGCAGGCCGACGCCCTGCTGGTCGAGAACCTCGCCGTCGCACCGGGCGCGCAGGGCCGGGGCCTTGGCCGGCGGCTGATGGATTTCGCCGAAAAGCGCGCCCGCGCCTTGGGCCTGCCGCGATTGCGGCTCTATACCCATGTCGCGATGGTCGAGAACCAGGCCCTCTATGCCCGCCTCGGCTATGTCGAGACGCACCGCATCCGCGAGGAAGGGCTGGACCGGGTCTACATGGAAAAGCCGCTGCCCTAGTCGTGCAGGGGAAAGGTCGCCGCGGGGGCCGCGGAAGCGCCGGGACGATAGTCGCGGCGCACGCAGCCCTCGGCGTCACGGTCGCGCAGGCCGGGAGGCCGGTCCTCGGGCAGCTCGAACCCGGCGCAAAGCCGATAGCTGCGCGGCCCGGTCACCTCGTAGCGATAGGGCTCGCCGGTAAAGGGATCGGCCAGCCGCGCCTGCCAGTCGCATTCCGGCGTGGTCTCCAGCCGCGCCGGCAGCCGCCCACCGTTGTTGTCGGCCAGGCAGCGCACCAGCGTGGCAAGCGCGGAAAGATCGCCCTCGCGCTGGCGGTCGCGGCGTTCCTTGCGCGCCTGGCCGGGGCCTCCGGTCAGCGCCAGCCCCAGCACGATGGCGACGGCGGCCAGCAGGCCGATGGCGATGGTCGGCCAGCGCCTAGTCATTCAACTCGCCCCGGTAATAGGCGAAGACCAGTCCCGCCACCCCGGCCACCAGCGCGGCCTTGACAGCGAAACGCGCCGTCAGCTCGCCGTTCAGCAGCGCGTAGATGACATAGATCCCGTCGCCCAGGAACACCAGCGACGCGACCAGCAGCGTCAGCGAGGCGAACCACTTGCGCACCAGCGACCGCCGGCGGCCAGCATCGTCCCGGCTCATGCCCGCGACCTTGCGGTTGAGCAGCAGGAACAGCGGTGCAAAGGCGATCAGCGAGGCGATGGACCAGCGCGCCGAGCTGCCGTAGCGATAGGAATATCCCTCGGCCGGGTCGGGAATCAGCCGGTCGACCAGCGCCATGCCCAGGTCGCACACATGCCAGCCGATCATGCCCAGCGACAGGAACAGCAAGCCGTAAAGCAGCGCCTCCTGCGCCGAGGCATAGGGGCGCGGCCGTGGCACCGGCGGCAGGCCGGGCGATACCTCCCAGCCGTGGATCGCCTCGTCGATCTCGGGCTCGGACCAGCCGGCATGGGCCAGCGCCCGCGCGATCTGGTCGCGGCTGCCGCCCTGGGCCATGGCGTGGCGGACGAATTCAGAGAGCTGGTCGGCTGGTTTCATCGGTGTCCCCTTCGCCGGCAGGTTTCGGCATGGCGGCCGAGCGGTCAAGCCCGGCGGCATGACAGGATGGGCGGTTTCGCGCGTGACGCCGCGGCGGGCGCGAAAATTTTCCCGGCAGCGCGATTTTTCCCCTTGCACGCCCCGGCGCGCTCCCATAAATGACGCCTCACCGAAGGCCAAGCGCCATCGGATACGGAGCGCGGGCGTAGCTCAGGGGTAGAGCATTACCTTGCCAAGGTAAGGGTCGTGAGTTCGAATCTCATCGCCCGCTCCAAAATCTTCCTTCGGGAATCGGTTGTCCTTCGGGAACAGACGAAAAGCGGCCTTCGGGCCGCTTTCGGCTTTTTGCGCGCCGATTCGCCGATTCGCGCCGATGCGCTGCCCCCTCTGGTCATTTTCCGCGAATCGGGTCTAGTATCGCAGCCATGTTGCCCCGCCTGTCGTCCGGGACATCCGTCAGGAACAAGCTGCCGCGCTTCGCAACGACATCATCCGCCGATTCGCGGCCAGCCCTAGCGTGAGGTGCTCATGCCGGCTCTGGAAGCTCTGATCGAAACCAAGTTGCAGCAACTCTCGGTGCCGCTGGGGGTGCGCCTGCCCTCGGGCAAGCGGCTGGGCCCGCCCGCGGCGCCCGTCACCCTGGCCTTCGACCACATGTCGGGGCTGGCGCAGCTGGCGGCCGGGCGGCTGGGTCGGCTGGGGGACGAGATCGTCGCCGGCCGCGCCCGGGTCGAGGGCTCGATGCGCGACCTGATGCAGGTGGTCGCGGCGCTGACCCCGGCCGAGGGCCAGGCCATCCGCCCCTCGCTGTGGCAACGGCTGAAGAACCGCGTCCATTCCGCCCTGCATCACAGCCGCGAACGCGATGCCGAGCAGATCCGCTCGCATTACGATGTCTCGAACGAGTTCTATGCGCTGTGGCTCGACCCGCTGCGGGTCTATTCCTGCGCCTATTTCCGCGATCCGCAGATGTCGCTGGCCCAGGCGCAAGAGGCGAAGCTGGACCTGATCTGCCGCAAGCTCGACCTGCGCCCGGGCGAGCGTTTCGTCGATATCGGCGCCGGCTGGGGCGGGCTGCTGATGCATGCCGCCCGCCATTACGGGGTGGATGCGACCGGCATCACCCTGTCGCGCAACCAGTTCGAACATGTCAGCCGCCTGATCGAGGCCGAGGGCCTGGGCGAGCGGGTGCGCATCCGGCTGTGCGACTATCGCGACCTGCAGCCCGAGCAGCCCTTCGACAAGCTCGCCTCGGTCGGCATGTTCGAGCATGTCGGCCGCGCCAACATGCTGACCTATTGCGAGACGCTGCGCCGGCTGCTGAAGCCCGGCGGCATGGCGCTGAACCACGGCATCACCGCCGCCGGGCTGGACGACGCCATGGTCGGCGGCGGCCTGGGCGATTTCATCGAGAAGCACATCTTCCCCGGGGGCGAGCTGATCCATGTCAGCCATGCCATCCGCACCCTGTCGCAGGCCGGGCTGGAGATGGTCGATACCGAGAACCTGCGCCCGCATTACGCAAGGACGCTGTGGTGCTGGTCCGATGCGCTGGAATCGCAATTGCCGCAGGCCGAGCAGACCCTGGCCCGTTCCATGCCCCCCAGCCGCGCCGCCGAGATTCTGCGCGCCTATCGCCTTTACCTGGCCGGCTGCGCGATGGCCTTCGAGCGGGGCTGGGTGGCCCTGCACCAGATCCTGCTCATCAATCCCGATCCGGCGCGCGGCTCGGAAGACATGCCCGGTGCGCATTCCGGCTATCCGTTCCGGCGCGACTATATCTATCGCTGAACGGCCGGGGCGCGATTGTGCCCCGGCGCCGTTGACGGCAACATCCGCCCCCGATGTGCAGAACGGGGACGAGGGGCAATGACGCAGGCGAAAATCGGTGTGATCGGTCTTGGGACCATGGGTGCGGCCCGGTTGATCCAGCCTCATTGAACGGGTCTCCCTTGAAGTATGGTTTGACCATGAAGGAGGACCACGAGGGCACAGAAGCGACACAAGCCCGACGAGATCGTGACGAAGCTGCGGCCGGTTGAGGTGCTGCGCGGCCAGGGGATGGCGGTGGCGGATGCGGTCCGCCAGATCGGCGTTTCCGAGCTGACCTGTTACGGGTGGTGCCAGCAGTATGGCGGCATGAGCCGGGATCAGCTTCGCCAGGTGAAGGAACTCCAAAAGGAGAACGAGCGGCTGCGCAAGGCGGTGGCCGATCTGACGCGGCACAAGTTGATCCTGACGGAGGCGGCACGGGGAACCGCAGGTCCGCGCAGCGAAACCTCTGAGCCCCTCGCACCGCCGGGCCTGCATCGACCAGGCTCGCACAGCCCTACCGCGTATCTCGGAGCGCCGGGTATGTCGCGTGCTGGGGCAGCATCGCTCCACGCAGCGCCGCATTCCCCGCAGCCGGGGCGACGAGCGGCAACTGACCGAGGACATCGTTGCGCTGGCCCGCCGCCATGGACGCTATGGCGCCTTCAAGGCGCGCTTCATTGCCAGAGCCGTGCAGGACTGGATCGCCGCCGTCGGCGCAAAGACCGCCTACATCGCGCCCGGATCACCTTGGGAGAACGGCTATATCGAGAGCTTCAACGCCCGCCTGCGCGATGAACTGCTCGATGGCGAGATCTTCTTCACGCTCGCCGTGACAGGTCACGTCGTGGAAAGTTGGCGCCGACATTACAATATTGTGCGACCGCATAGGCCGCTCGGCTACAAGCCACCGGCCCCGGAGGTCTTCATCCCCGCGTGTCCAGCACGGATGGCTCTGCAACCCGGGCCAGCAATGCCACCCGCGCTGGAAACCCGGCCAACATTGCACCAACAATCAGAATGGATCCGCAAGCAGGGGCTGATCAGGACCATGAACCCCGGCACGGACCGAAAACAGGCTTGACGCAAACTCGCAATTAAAGGGCCGATTGAAACTCTTTGGCCGCGCAGCAACGACACGGTGACCGGCGGGGAAGGTGCCGACATCTTCATCTGGAATGGTGGTCGCGACCGGATCACCGATTTCCACCATGACGACGACGTGATCGACCTGTCCTTCTATGGCTGTTTCGACAGTTGGGCCGACATCCGCGGCGGCGCCAGCCAGGTCGGCGACGATATCGTCATCAGAGCGGGCGCCGACCGGCTGGTGATCGAGGACACGCGCCTCAACCAGCTTCGCAGCGACGATTTCGACCGGTAGAAGCCGGAAAATCGCGGCGCCGGCGTGGCAGCGCCGGCCCCGGGCTGCAAAGCCGCCATCCCGACCGGTCCGTCGCCCGGATCGTCATCGCCGCCTGTGGCGCCTGCCGCCTCACCGCAATTCGTTCCGGGGCGCCGCGCCAGGGGCGTCATGGAACCGGAAGCAGGCCATCGTTTACTCCGCTGAATCGCTTTCACAAAGCCGCATCAGCGCCTTGGCGAACGTGCTTGCGGCGGGGCCGAAGGGCTCGTCGAGGCGATGGGCGAGATAGCTTTGGGAAGTGACCTGGGCGTTGCGGCCAAGCGCGGCCGTATCCAGCCGGACCAGCCTGCCGGATCTCAGGTCTTCCGCGACCAGCCAGGACGGCAGCCTGCCCCAGCCGACGCCCGACAGGATCAGCGCATGCTTGGCGCCCTGGGTGTTGACCCGGCAGGATTGCGGCGACAGCACGCCGAAATCCCGCCCCTCCGACAAGGGCGAGGGATCGGACAGCACGATCTGGACATGGTCGGCCAGATCCGGGATGCCGATCCCGCGGCCGGCGGCCAGGGCATGGCCGGCCGCGGCCACCGCCACCTGCGAGACGGGCGACAGGGCCTCGAAGCTGATACGGGGATCGCGGAAATCCTCGCCGACCATGATGGCGAGCGTGCAGCGCCTTTCGGTCAGCGCCTGCAATGGCCCGCCAAGCGGCTGGATGGCAAGCCTGACCGCCACCGAGGGATAGGTCCTGCGCATCTCGGCCAGCGCCGTGCCGACCAGCGGAATCGGAAACAGCGTGTCGGCGGTGATGGACAGTTCCAGCTCGACACCCTCGCCGAAGCCCCGCGCCCTGGCGCGCATCGCGTCGACTCGCAGCAGGATGTCGCGCGCATCGGCAAGCAGCGTCTTGCCCTCGGCCGTCAGGACCGGGCGGTGGCCGGAGCGGTCGAACAGCTGCACGCCCAGCTGCGCCTCCAGATTGGCCACGCTTGCGCTGACGCCGGATTGCGCCCGCGACAGGCTGCCCGCTCCGGCGCGAAAGCTGCCTTTGTCGGCGACCGCGACGAAGGTGCGGATCTGGTCGAGGGTCAGGGCGTCCAGCATGATCGCTTCAGATGATCGGAACCATCTGAATTATATCACTCCTGCCGGTCATCCGTCACCCCTATCCTGGACGCGACAGGAACAGGAGAGAACCGATGACCGATGTGCTGGTGCTTTATTATTCGTCCTATGGGCATGTCGAAACCATGGCCACTGCGGTCGCTCAAGGTGCGCGCGAGGCAGGGGCGCGGGTCGTGGTCCGGCGCGTGCCGGAACTGGTGCCCGTGGCTGTCGCGGAAAGGGCGGGCTACAAGCAGGACCAGCGCGCACCCGTCGCGACGGTGGGCGAACTGGCCGATTACGACGCGATCATCATCGGCACGCCGACCCGCTTCGGCAATATGGCCTCGCAGATGAAGAATTTCCTCGACCAGGCCGGCGGGCTGTGGGCCGAGGACCGGCTGGTCGGCAAGGTCGGCAGCGTCTTCACCTCGACCGGCAGCCAGCATGGCGGGCAGGAAACGACGATCCAGTCCACCCATACGGTGCTGCTGCATCTGGGCATGATCGTTGTCGGCCTGCCCTACAGCTTCAAGGGCCAGATGCGCATGGACGAGATCACCGGCGGCTCGCCCTATGGCGCCTCGACGCTGGCCGACGACGGCGATGGCGGCGACCGCCAGCCAAGCACGAACGAGTTGGACGGGGCGCGCTTCCAGGGGTGGCATGTGGCGGAAATCGCCGCGGCGCTGGTCGCGGGACGCAAGCGCGAGGCGGCGTGATGGCGACGCGCCGGGGGGCCGTCGCGCTGATCGTGGCGGCGGGGATCGCCGCCGCCCTGCAGGTCGGCAAGGCGGCCATCGCCGCGCCGATGCTGCAGGCCGATCTGGGGCTGGGCCTGTCCGCCATAGGCTGGCTGACCGGGGTTTTCGCGCTTCTCGGGCTGGTGGGCGGCATTCCGGCCGGCGCGCTGGTGTCCGGTATCGGCGGGCGGCGCATCCTTGTCCTCGGCCTGCTGGCGACGGCGGCCGGATCGGCGCTCGGCGCATCCGCCGGCAGCTTCGCCTGGCTTCTGGTGTCGCGCATCGTCGAGGGGGCGGGCTTCTTGCTGATCACCGTCGCCGCGCCCTCCATCCTGGACCATGTGGCCCAGCGGTCGCGCCGCGACCTCGCCTTTGCGCTGTGGAGTTGCTTCATGCCCGCCGGCATGGCGATTGCGATGCTTGCCGGCCCGCTTTTCGGTGGATGGCGCGACATCTGGTGGGCAAG
Organism: Paracoccus binzhouensis; assembly: GCF_016446475.1. GTDB lineage: Bacteria > Pseudomonadota > Alphaproteobacteria > Rhodobacterales > Rhodobacteraceae > Paracoccus > Paracoccus binzhouensis. The sequence continues at coordinate 41,055 of NZ_JAEHFP010000020.1, forward strand.
CGCCGGCCTGGCGCTGGCGGTCGGGATCGCGGTCCCGTGCGTGCTGCCGCCGGACAGCCAACGCAGGCGCTGGTCGTGGCAGGGCCTTGCCGTGGATGCGGCCGCCACCGTCAGGGCGGGCGGGCCGCTGGGCCTTGCCGCCGCCTTCGCGCTCTACAGCCTGATGTTCTTTGCGCTGTTCGGCTTCCTGCCGGTGCTGCTGATGGAGCGGATGCAGGTCACGCATCAGATGGCGGGCCTGCTGAGCGCGGTGGCGACGGCGGCCAATATCCTCGGCAACCTTGCCGCGGGCCTGCTGCTGTCGCGCGGCGTCGGGCGGGGGGCGCTGCTGGCGGGGACGAGCCTTGCAATGGGCGTGGCCGGGCTGGGGATATTCCTGCCGGTCTTGCCGGACGTGCCGACCTTTGGGCTGTGCGTCCTGTTCTCGGCCGTCGGCGGGCTGATCCCGGCGGTGCTTCTGTCCTCGGCACCGCTGGCGGCGCCAACGGCAGGGCTGGTTCCCGTCGTGCTTGGCCTCATGGTGCAGGGCAACAACCTGGGCCAGATCGCCGGGCCGGTCGCGGTCGGCAGCGCCATCCAGAGCCATGGCTGGACCGCAGCCGCGGCGATCGTCGGCATTGCCGCGCTGACCGGCATGGCGATTGCCGTCACGCTTGGCCGCGCGCTGCGGCCCGCCTCTTATCGGGCATGAACCTGCCTTGATGGCGTGGCCTGCTGGCTCAGCCAGATGCTGGCGACCACGACCGCCGCGCCGATCGTCTGCGATGCGGACAACGCCTGGCCAAGGATCGCCCAGCCAAGCAGGATCGCCGTCAGCGGGCTGAGAAAGCCCAGCGAGGATACCGCCGCCGGCTCCAGCCTCGCCACGCCGCGAAACCACAGGATATAGGTCAGGGCGGTGAACAGCACGAGATAACCCATGCCGGCCGCATTGGCGGCATCGAGCGGCGGCATCGGCGGGTCCAGCAGCAAGGCCAGCGGCAGAAGCAGCAATCCACCCGCCGTCAACTGCCATGCCGTCAGCACCAGGGCGGAAGCCGGCGGCCGCCATTTGCGGGTCAGCACGGTGCCGAAGGCCATCGAGAAGGCCCCGCCAAGCGCCGCCGCGATACCCGTCATGTCCGGCGCGGCACCATCTTGCAGCACCAGCAGCGCGACGCCTGCCATGCCCATGACCGCCGCCAGAACCGACAGCGCCCTGATCCGCGTGCCAAGCACCGCGCCTGCGGCAAGGACCACGATCAGCGGCTGCACCGCCCCCACCGTCGCGGCGATGCCGCCGGGCAGACGATAGGCTGCGACGAACAGCAGCGCCCAGAAGACGGTGAAGTTCAGCGCCCCCAGCATGAACGCGCGCCAGAGCCAGTCCCCCTTGGGAAGCTGCCGCACCAGAAGCAGCAGGATCAGCCCCGCAGGCAGCGCGCGGATCGCGGCGACGCTCAGCGGCGGGGCGCCGGGCAGCAGCTCGGTGGCCACGATATAGGTGCTGCCCCAGACCGCCGGGGCCAGCGCGGTCAGCAGGATGTCGGATGGTTTCGGCATGTCGGCCTCGGGCTGCTAGAGCGTCGTCAGGATCTGCGCCACCGGAAGGCGCGGCTTTTGCGGCCGGTTGCCCTCTGCGGCATGTCCGACGGCGACAAGAAGGACTGGGATCTCATCCGCGGCCAGGACGAATTCGCGCGCCAGCCGTTCCGCGTCGAAGCCCACCATCGGGCAGGAGGCGAGCCCATGGGCCTGGGCGGCGAAGATCAGGAAGGCAGCGCCCAGCGTGGCCGAGCGGATCGCCTCGTCGCGCCGCATTCCGGCATCGCCGGCATAGGTCTGCTCGACCGCCGCAACCCAGGAACCAACGGTCGAGGGCGACATGATCCCGGCATCGACGGCAGGTCGCAGCCGGTCGGCCAGCGTCCTGTGCGACGGCGCCTGGCCGCAGACGACATAGACCACCGCCGCCTCGGTCACCTTGGCCTGCCCGAAGGCGATGTCGCACAGCCGTGCCTTGGCCGCGGGCGAGCGCACCGCGATCAGGCGCCAGTTCTGCAGGTTGTAGGCGGTGGGCGCTCGGGTCGCCAGCTCCGCCAGGGCCTGGACCTGCGCGTCCGGCACCGTCCTCGCGCCCTCGAAGCGGCTTGCGGAAGCGCGGGCCCTGATGCCGGAGATGATTGCGTCGTTCATGTTGGCCTCTTGTGTACGGCGGATTGGCTGTACCTCCGATCTAATTGCTTCCTGGAAAGTCGATAATCGGCTAAATGATCTCGATACTCGCTACTGAAGGTAAATAGTGATGGACCAGATGGTCGCCCTGCACGTGTTCAGGACGGTGGTGGAACAAGGTTCCTTTGCCGCCGCCGCGCGCCGGATGCGGCTGTCGCCCGCTGCCATCAGCAAGAATATTTCCGAACTGGAAGGCCATCTGAACGTCAGGCTGCTGAACCGCACCACCCGCCGCATGAGCCTGACCGAGCCGGGCCGGCGCTATTACGAGCAGGTCGCCCGGATCCTGGACGACCTGGCCGAGGCAGACCATTCGCTTGGCCCCCTGCAAAGCCAGCCAAGCGGGCTGCTGCGCGTCAGCGCGCCGATGACCTTCACCCTGACCCGGCTTTCGACCGCGATCCCAGGTTTCCTGATGCGCCATCCCGATCTGTCGCTGGACCTTCAACTGGATGACCGCCGCGTCGATATCGTGCAGGAGGGCTTCGACCTGGCCATCCGCGGCAGCGACCGGCTTGAGGATTCAAGCCTGGTCGCCCGTCGCCTGATGACCCTGCATCACGTCGTCTGCGCCTCGCCCGATTATTTCTCGCGGCGCGGCATGCCGCGCGTGCCGCAGGACCTGCGGGCGCATGACTGCATCCAGTTCACCCTGTCGGGCCATGTCAGCGAATGGGAGTTCACCCGCAGGGGCGAGACCGTCCGGGTGCCCATCGAAGGCCGCTACAGGGTGACAAGCGGGCTGGCGATCCGCGATGCGTTGCTGGCGGGCTTTGGTCTGAACCTGATCCCCCGCCAATATGTCGCCGAGGACATCAGGGCTGGACGGCTTGTCACCGCGCTGGACGACTGGGTGCCGGTGCAGACCGCGATCCATGCCGTCTATCCCTCGCGCCGCTATCTTCTGCCCAAGGTCCGCGCCTTCGTCGAATTCCTGGTCGATGAGACGCGCGGCGAGACATAGCCGCCGGTCGCTGTCACGAACCGGGCCGCCATCTCGTCATCGCTGCAGGGGCGACCCTGGTGGAGCGGACCAGATCCACGCCTCGTCCGTTCCAAGACTGCCCCGACGCGATGCGGGCGCTGGAGCAGCCGGCGCCCGATGAACGTCTTCCCCTCGCCCGATCCAGGCCAGCCCTTCAGAAATGGACCGATCGTGAGGTTCCCGGCTGTTCCAGCGGCGGGGCGAACCGGGTGAGATCGATCCCCTCGACGGCTGCCTTGTATTCCTCGGCACTGGGCGTTCGGCCAAGGATCGCGGACAGCACGACGACCGGCGTCGAGGCAAGCAGGGATTCCCCCTTCTTCTCGGCGGTGTCTTCGACGACCCGCCCCTGGAACAGGCGCGTGGACGTGGCCAGGACCGTGTCGCCCTTTGCAGCCTTTTCCTGGTTGCCCATGCACAGGTTGCAGCCGGGCCGCTCGAGATACAGGATGTTCTCGTATTCGGTGCGCGCCTTGCTCTTGGGCAGCAGGTCATCGAACTCGAAGCCCGAATATTTCTGCAGGATCTCCCAGTCCCCCTCGGCCTTCAGCTCGTCGATGATGTTGTAGGTGGGTGCGGCGACGACCAGGGGCGCCTTGAACTCCACCTTGCCCTGCGATTTCTCGAGGTTCTTGAGCATCTGGGCGACGATCTTGATGTCGCCCTTGTGCACCATGCAGGAACCGACGAACCCCAGATCGACCTTTTTCTGGCCGCCGTAATAGGAAACCGGCCGGATCGTGTCATGGGTGTAGCGCTTGGAGACATCCGCGTTGTTCACGTCCGGGTCGGCGATCATGGGCTCGTCGATCAGATCGAGATCGACGACGACCTCCGCGAAATACTTCGCGTTCTCGTCGGGGGCGAGTGCCGGCTTCTCGCCGGAGCGGATTTCGGCGATTCGCTTGTCCGCCTTGGCGATCAGGCCATGCAGCGTCCCCGCCGCGTTGTCCATGCCCTTGTCGATCATGATCTGGATTCGGATCGCCAAGCGCGCGCCTTACACCCGCATCTTCCGGGACGGTGTGCTCTTGTCAGAGCTGCCTGACATCGTGACGCAAGAAATGCAGGGCAAAACCGCGTCTGTATCCG
>NZ_JAEHFP010000200.1 GCF_016446475.1 Paracoccus binzhouensis
CCGGCCGACCTGCTCGACCGTCCCGAGCGCCACCTGCCGGCCGCGCCGGTGGTGCGCGCCGTGCCGGGCCACGGCCGCGTTGCCGCCATCGACACCGAGGCGCTGGGTCACGCCGTCGTGGCGCTTGGCGGCGGCCGGCTGCATGCCGGCGACCGCATCGACCCGCGGGTGGGGCTTGCGGATCTGCTGCGCATCGGCGAAGAGGCCGGCGATGGGCGCCCGCTGACCTTCGTTCATGCCGCCTCGGAAGCGGCGGCCGAGGCGGCGGTCGCCACGGTGCAGGCCGCCTATCTGCTGGGCGACGGGCCGGGACCGGGTCCGCTGATCCGCTGCGAGGTATCGCCCGATGACTGACAGACGCGCCTTCCTGATCGTCATGGATTCGGTCGGCATCGGCGGCGCCCCCGACGCGGCCGAATATTTCAACGACGGCCGCCCCGATACCGGCGCCAACACCCTGGCCCATATCGCCCAGGCGCGCTCGCTGGCCATGCCGAATCTCGACACGCTGGGCTTGGGCGCGGCGGTCCGGCTGGCGAGCGGCGAGGCGGCGCCCGGCCTCGGTGTCCGGCCGCAGGGGCTGTGGGGCGCGGCCACCGAGGTGTCGCGCGGCAAGGATACCCCCTCGGGCCATTGGGAGATCGCGGGCGTCCCGGTGCCGTGGGAATGGCATTACTTCCCCGATGCCCGCCCGGCCTTTCCGCCCGAGTTGACCGCCCGCATCGCGCAGGCCGCCGGCACCGAAGGCATCCTGGGCAACGAGCACGCCTCGGGCACCGAGGTGATCGAGCGCCTGGGCGCCGAGCACCTGCGCAGCGGCTGGCCGATCTGCTATACCTCGGCCGACAGCGTGCTGCAGATCGCCGCGCATGAGCAGGCCTTCGGGCTGGACCGGCTGTATCGGCTGTGCCAGGACGTGGCGGCCATGGTCCATCCCATGCGCGTCGGCCGGGTCATCGCCCGGCCCTTCACCGGGGCCGAGGGGGATTTCGCCCGCACCGCCAATCGGCGCGACTATGCCATCGCGCCGCCCGGCCGGACGATCCTCGACGCGGCGCAGGCGGCCGGGCGCGTCACCCATGCCATCGGCAAGATCGGCGACATCTTCAGCCATCGCGGCATCGACCGGCTGCACAAGGGCAAGTCCGACGCCGACCTGGCCGAACACCTGCTGCGGCTCGCTGACGAGGCCGAGCCGGGCAGCCTGACCTTTGCCAATTTCGTCGAGTTCGACAGCCTCTACGGCCATCGCCGCGATGTCGAGGGCTATGCCCGCGCGCTGGAATGGTTCGACGGCGTGGCCGGTGCGCTGATCGCCCGCCTGCGACCCGGCGACCTGGCGCTGTTCACCGCCGATCACGGCAACGATCCCAGCTGGCACGGCACTGACCACACGCGCGAGCGGGTGCCGGTGCTGGGCTGGGGCCATGGCGCGCGCGCGGTCGGGCTGGTGGGCTTTGCCGATATCGGCGCCTCGGTTGCCGCGCATCTGGGCCTGCCACCCGTCGGGCCGGGGAGGTCCTTCCTGTGAAATCCGTGAAGAAGATCGAGCTGCACCTGCATCTGGAAGGCGCCGCGCCGCCGGGCTTCATCCGCGCGCTGGCGGCCGAGAAGCACCGCGACATCGGCGGCATCTTCGACGGGCGCGGCGCCTATGCCTATCGCGGCTTCGACGAGTTCCTGCGCGTCTACGAGGCCGCGACCTCGGTCCTGACCGGCCCGCGCGACTATGCCCGGCTGCTGGCCGAGGTGCTGGCGGAATGCGCCGAACAGGGCGCGATCTATGCCGAGCTGTTCGTCTCGCCCGAGTTCTGCGGCGGCGCCGGGCTTTCGGCATGGCGCGACTATCTCGCCGCGATGGAGGAGGTCGCCGCCGCGGCCGAGCGCGACGGCATCGCCAGCCGCGCGGTCCTGACCGCGATCCGGCATTTCGGCCCGGACCGCGCCCGCCGGACCGCGCTTTGCGCGGCCGAGACTGCGGGCGGCTGGGTCGCCGGCTTCGGCATCGGCGGCGCCGAGAATGCCGGCGAACTGCGCGATTTCGCCTGGTCCTTCGATTGCGCGCGCGAGGCCGGGCTGGGCCTGACCGCGCATGCCGGCGAATGGCGCGGGCCGGATTCGGTCCGCGACGCCCTGTCGCTGGGCGTCACCCGCATCGGCCATGGCATCCGCGCCGTCGAGGACCCGGCGCTGGTCCGCGACCTGGCCGAGCGCGGCACCACGCTGGAGGTCTGCCCCGGCTCCAACCTGGCGCTCGGCATCGTGCCGTCCTGGTCCGCCCATCCCATCGCCCGGCTGGCAGACGCCGGGGTGCGGGTCACCGTCTCGACCGACGATCCGCCGTTTTTCCACACCTCGCTTTCCCATGAATACCAGATGCTTGCCGATGCCTTCGGCTGGGCCGAAGATGAGTTCCGGCAGATGAACCTCTGGGCCGTCGACGCGGCATTCTGCGACGAGACCACCCGCACCCGCCTGCGAAAGGACCTGACATGACCCGGCACCTGACCATCGTCGACCACCCCCTGGTGCAGCACAAGCTGACGATCATGCGCCAGAAGGATGTTTCCACCGCCGGCTTCCGCCGCCTGCTGCGCGAGATCAGCCTGCTGCTGGCCTATGAGGTCACGCGCGAGCTGGAGCTGACCACGATCCGCATCCAGACGCCGCTTTGCGAGATGGAGGCGCCGACGCTCGAGGGCAAGAAGCTGGCGCTGATCTCGATCCTGCGGGCCGGGAACGGGCTTCTGGACGGCATCCTGGAGCTGATCCCCGGCGCGCGGGTGGGCTTTGTCGGCCTTTACCGCGACCCCGAGACGCTGCAGCCGGTCGAATATTACTGCAAGGTCCCCAGGGAGCTGGACGCCCGCATGACCATCGTGGTCGATCCGATGCTGGCCACCGGCAACAGCTCGGTCGCGGCCATCGACATGCTGAAGGAACGCGGCGCGAAGAATCTGCGATTCCTGTGCCTTCTGGCCGCGCCCGAGGGGGTCGAGCGCATGCGCCAGGCCCATCCCGACGTGCCGATCTTCACCGCCGCGCTGGACGAGCGGCTGGACGATCACGGCTATATCGTCCCCGGCTTGGGCGATGCCGGCGATCGGATGTTCGGCACGAAATAGCCCGGCGTTAACCGCGCGTTCAGGGCCTTGGCCCTATCACCGTCCCAAAGGGTCGATTCGGGGACGGGACGATGCTGTGGATTTTGCGGGTGATGCCGGTGCTGCTGCCGGGGCTGGCGCTGGCGCAGGACATCCGTCCGGCCGAAGAGCCGCCGGCCGATTTTCTTGCGCGGCAATATATCGACAGCCGAGGCTGCGTGTTCCTGCGCGACGATGCCGGGCAATGGGCGCCGCGCCTGGCGCGTGACGGGGCGCCGATCTGCGGCTATCCACCGACGCTGTCCGCGCGCGGCCTGGACGGCAAGCCGCGGCTGCGGGCGCTGGATCCCGATGCCGGGCGCAGCCGCGCCGAGCTGCTGGAGGAGGCGCTGTCCCGGACCGTCATCACCAACCTGCGGTCGGGCGAGCTGGCCAGCGATCCGCGGCCGATGGAGGTGCTGCCCGACCTGGGCCCCGAGCCGAGCTCCGCCGGTCCGGCCGATGCCTTGCGCGCGGCGCTGACCGCGGCGCCGGCGCTGCGTCAGGGCATGGCCGGCGCGCTGCAGCCGAACCGCCGGCTGTGCGAGCTGCTGGGCTATGACGGCGCG
>NZ_JAEHFP010000201.1 GCF_016446475.1 Paracoccus binzhouensis
GGGTCGCGCTGCCGCAGCGGGCGGCAGCGCGGGGGCCGTTCACTCGGCGCCGACCGCGATGCCGCGCTGCACCGCCGGGCGGGCCAGGAAACGGTCGAGATAGGCCTGCACATTGGCAAAGCCGTCCATACCGGTTTCCGCCTCGGCTTCGTAATTCACCCGCACGGTGCGCAGCCACGGCCCGACCGCCATGTCGGCGATGGAATAGGTGCCGGTGATCCAGTCGCGGCCCTGCAATTGCCGGTCGAGCACGCCCAGAAGCCGCCGCGCCTCGGCGTAATAGCGGGTGCGGGGGCGGGGATCCTCGATTTCCTTGCCCTTGTAGCGGTGGAAGAAGCCGACCTGGCCGAACATCGGCCCGACGCCGCCCATCTGCCACATCAGCCACTGGATGGTGTGATAGCGCGCCGCGCCCGAGGCGGGCAGGAACTTGCCGGTCTTGTCGCCCAGATAGATCAGCATGGCGCCGGTCTCGAAGAGGCCGATGGGCCGGCCGTCGGGCCCGTTGGGGTCGATCATCGCCGGGATCTTGTTGTTGGGATTCAGCGACAGGAATTCCGGGGTGAACTGCTCCTCGGGGTCGGAGATGCTGACGCGGTGGGCGTCGTAATCCAGCCCGCATTCCTCCAGCATGACCGAGGTCTTGATGCCGTTCGGCGTGTTCAGCGTGTAGAGCTGGATCACCTCGGGGCGCCGGGGCGGCCAGCGGCGGGTGATCGGGAAGTCGGAAAGTGCCGTCATGTCGTTTCCTGTGCTGACTATGTTGCAAGGGGTGATCGTGATATGGCAGCCTGTGCCGGAACACGCGCAACAGGCTGGAAAAGGTAAGCCCATGTTCAAGGAATTCAAGGAATTCATCGCCCGCGGCAATGTCATCGACCTGGCCGTCGGCATCATCATCGGCGCGGCCTTCACGGCCATCGTCAATTCTTTGGTCACCGATCTCATCAACCCGATCATCGGCCTGCTTGGCGGCACCGATTTCAGCAGCTGGTATTTCGTGCTGAGCGGCAACGTGCCCGAGGGCGCCAGCCTGCAGGCGGCGCGCGATTCCGGCGCTGCGGTCTTTGCCTACGGCGCCTTCCTGTCGGCGGTGATCAATTTCCTGATCATCGCCTGGGTGATCTTCCTGCTGGTCAAGGCGGTGAACCGCGTGCAAAGCGCCGCCATCCGCAAGCAGGAGGAGGCGCCTGCCCCCGCCGGCCCGACGCAGGAAGACCTGCTGATGCAGATCCGCGACGAACTGCGCGCGCAGCGCGGCTGATCGCCGGGGCCGGTGGCGGCTTGCGCCCCGGCCCTTGGTCCCTCAGCCTTCGATCATGCTGGCGGCGGCGGTCCAGCCCAGGCCCTGCGCCTCGGCCACCGGGGCCGAGGCCAGCGCGCCCTCGTGCACCGCCAGCCCGGCCAGCAGGTTCGGATCGTCGCGCAGCGCCTGCCGCCAGCCCTTGTCGGCCAAGGCCAGCACGAAGGGCAGGGTGGCGTTCCCCAGCGCCCGGGTCGAGGTGCGGGCCACCGCGCCCGGCATGTTCGCCACGCAGTAATGCATGATGCCGTCCACCTCGTAGACCGGATCCTGATGCGTGGTCGGGCGCGAGGTCTCGAAACAGCCGCCCTGGTCGATGGCCACGTCCACCAGCGCCGAGCCGGGCTTCATCAGCGAAAGCTGCGCGCGCGTGACCAGCTTGGGCGCGGCGGCGCCCGGCACCAGCACCGCGCCGATCACCATGTCGGCATCGGGCAGCAGCTCGGCGATGGCGCCCTGGGTGGCGTATTGCGTGGTCAGCCGGCCCATGAACACGTCGTCGAGATAGCTGAGCCGCGGCACCGAGCGGTCCAGAACGGTCACGTTCGCCCCCATGCCCACCGCCACCCGCGCTGCCGCCGTGCCGACGACGCCGCCGCCGATCACCATGACATTGGCCGGCCGCACGCCGGGCACGCCGCCCAAGAGCACGCCCGAGCCGCCATTGGCCTTTTGCAGCGTCCAGGCGCCGACCTGCGGGGCAAGCCGGCCCGCCACCTCGGACATCGGCGCCAGGAGCGGCAGGCCGCCGCGCGCATCGGTCACCGTCTCATAGGCGATGGCGGTGACGCCGCTGTCCAGCAGCTCGCGGGTCTGCGCCGGGTCCGGCGCCAGGTGCAGATAGGTGAACAGGATCTGGCCCTTGCACAGCATGGCGCGCTCTGCCGCCTGGGGTTCCTTGACCTTCACGATCATCCCGGCCTCGGCAAAGACGGCGGCGGCATCGGGCAGGATGCGGGCGCCGGCGTCGATGTAATCCTGGTCCGGGAAGCCGGAGCCGGTGCCCGCGCCGGCCTGGACCAGCACCTCGTGGCCGCGGGCCGTGGCCTCGCGCACCGCCTCGGGCGTCAGGCCGACGCGATATTCCTGCGGCTTGATTTCGGTCGGGCATCCGATCTTCATGGGCGTTCTCCTCTCCTCTGGCGGCATGGTGGCACGGGCGGGACGAGAATTCCTTCTTAAACTGCGCGGAAAAACCGGCTAGTTTCGAAGAATCCGCCCGTCATGGCGCCTGATGCGCAGGGATATTCAGCAATGATCGAGCTTGACGCAACGGACCGCCGCATCCTGACCGTGCTGCAACGCGACGGCCGCATGACCAATGCCGACCTGGCGGTCGAGGTCGGGCTGTCGCCCAGCGCCTGCCACCGCCGCGTGCAGCGGCTGGAGGAGGCCGGGGTGATCCGCGGCTATGTCGCGCTTCTGGACGCCCGCAAGCTGGAGCGGCCGACCACGGTCTTCGTCGAGATCACGCTGTCGGGCCAGGCCGACGAATTGCTGGAAGCCTTCGAGCGCGCGGTGCGCAAGATTCCCGACGTTCTGGAATGCCACTTGATGGCGGGCTCGGCCGACTACCTGCTGAAGGTGGTGGCGCAGGATACCGACGATTTCGCCCGCATCCACCGGCAGTCGCTGGCCAAGCTGCCGGGGGTGCAGCAGATGCATTCGTCCTTCTCGCTGCGCACGGTGGCGCAGACCACGGCGCTGCCCGTTTGAAATGAAAAACCCCCGCGAAAGCGGGGGTTTTCCTGAAACGAACGTGTCGCTCGTCTTACAGCGCGCCTTCGCGTTGCGCTTTCTTGCGCGCCAGCTTGCGGGCGCGGCGGACGGCCTCGGCCTTTTCACGGGCCTTCTTGACCGAGGGTTTCTCGAAATGCTGCTTGAGCTTCATTTCCCGAAACACCCCTTCGCGCTGAAGTTTCTTCTTCAGAGCACGAAGCGCCTGTTCGACGTTGTTGTCGCGAACACTTACCTGCATGTGGTTGTCACCACCTTCCTAGGTTAGAGTTGAGCAGATTTGCAGGACGCGGCCTTCTAGCAGGGCGAATCGGCTTTGTCCAGATTTTCCCGGCCGATGATCGTTCGGGCCCGCGCCTGCAGCAAGGAGGAACGAGCCATGACGGATGCCATGACGGAGGAAAGGGAGCGGTTGGTCGAAGCCGCCCTGTCGCATGTCGTCTTCGAGGGCATGGGCGACAAGGCCATCGCCGCCGGCGCCCGCGACATCGGCATGGACCCGGCGCTGGCCCGGGTCTGGCTGCCGCGCGGCGGCGCCGACCTGGCCGCCGCCTATCACCGCCGGGGCGACGCGGCGCTGCGGGCCCGGCTG
>NZ_JAEHFP010000202.1 GCF_016446475.1 Paracoccus binzhouensis
TCGGTCTACCGTCAGTTCCGCCGCTGGACCCTAGCGGGGCTGTGGGAGGATATCCTGGATGCGGCTCGAACCACGCGGGGGTTGCGCCGGACAAGCTGCAGATGGTCGACAGCACCGTGATCCGGGCGCATCATCATGCGGCGGGCGCGAAAGGGGGACGCCGAAAGAGGCTCCTGGCCGTTCGAGAGGTGGGTTCTCGACCAGGATCCACCTCCGCGTCAACGGCGCTGGCCTCCCGATGAGGACCGAGATCACGCCGGGGCAGGATTCCGACTACACCGGCTATGATCTGATGATGGCAGATACCCTGCCGCAGCCCGCCGTTCTGGTCGCCGACAGGGGCTATGACTCTGATAAGGTTCGGGAAGATATCGAGAGCCGCACCGCCCTGCCGATGATCCCGATGCGCAAGAACCGGAAGGTTCGCAAGGTCGTCGACATGGCCATCTACACCTTGCGCAACATGGTCGAGCGCTGCTTCACCAAGCTGAAGAACACCCGGCGGCGGGCAACCCGCTACGATAAAACCGCAGGCAGCTTCCTCGGCTTCGTCGACCTCGCCTGCATCAGGCTATGGCTGCGCCAGTGGTCAACAGGACCTAGCAGTCTTGTCGTCGGCTGGAAGGAACGCCTCGATGGTCACCTCGGACAGCGTAAGCGCCGGTTCCCACCGCCTGCCTGAGTTTGGGTCGATTCGTTATGGGACGTGCATAACGACGTCGTTTGCGATGCCCCTTATGCGGGGTTGAGGATGCGTGGCGATGTCTTGGGGTTGGCACGACGGCGGCGATGGGATGACGAGGGGAAGCCCGGGATCGTGCTGGCGGTCGGCGCCGATGGTGCGACGGTCGCACAGGTGGCGCAGCGCCATGATGTGACGCGCTAGCAGATCTATGCCTGGCGCCACGAGCTGAAGAAGAAGGGTCTTTTGTTCGCCACGGCCGATGCGCTGTTCCTGCCGATCTCGGCGCCCGTTCCGATGAAGATGGCGAGCGACCTGCTCCATGCCGATGACACACCGATCCGTGTGTTCGACCGGTCCTTGCGCGACCGCGGCCTCGGCAAGGGCGTGAAGAAGGGACGGATTTGGGCCTATGTCCGCGATCAGCGACCTTGGTCGGGCGCGGCGCCGCCGGGCGTCACCTATCACTTCGCGCCGGACTGGAAGGAAGAGCATGATCATGCCCTCAGGCCATCCAGAAAATTATACCACCTTGACGGACGTGACCAGAAGGTCTCGGTCGAGGTTTCTTCGGTCATCCGTGCCTTGCCGGACAGCTTTCGGGTCGCCTGGACGGAAAAGCGCTACGAGAACGGCCAGTTGTCATCCACCGAGCACTGGACCGCGATCCTGACCGTGGTGCTGCAGACGTCCCGCACTGCCGAGGCCCTGCGGGCCAATCCGCTCGGCATCTATGTCAACGCCGTCAACTGGTCGCGGGAGATGAGCCAATGACCGCTGTTCTCACCGAAGGAATGATCGGCGCCCCGGCGAGAAGCTTGCCCCGATCCATGCTGGCGGTTGTCCTGCTGTCCACCGCCGTACTGGTGGGCTGCGCTATCCAGAAATCGCCGCAGTTCAGCTATGACGACCATGTGCCGCCATTGCCATCGTCGCCTCCTGCTGCCGTTGCTGATCCGGCACCGAAACCGCTGCATGTGCCGCCGGGCTGGACACCGGCGCGCGGCGGCAACGCCGCCGAGACTCCGGCGGGGCGGGTCGCAAGCGCCAATCTCGCCGCCCGGGGCGAGCCGCGCCGCGAGGGCTATTACAATGCCATCCAGGTCTATCCCTGGTCGGAGGGCGCGCTCTATCAGGTCTATGCCGCGCCGGGGCAGATCACCGATATCGCCCTGGAGTTCGGCGAGACGCTGAGCGGCGAGGGATCGATCGCCGCTGGCGACACGGCGTGCTGGATCATCGGCGATACCCAAAGCGGCAGCGGCACCTCCCGCCGCGTGCATGTCTTCGTCAAGCCGACCCGCGAGGACATCTCGACCAATCTGGTGATCACCACCGACCGGCGCCGCTACATGCTGGAACTGCGCGCCGACGAAGAGACCTGGATGCCGGCCGTGTCGTGGCCTTATCCGGCATCTTCGGCAGCGGTGCAGCGTCGGGTGGCCTTTTCTCAGCCAGTGCCGATGCTGAGACGGGCAAATCGCCATGCCGACACGCCGATGACCGCAATGTCACCGTTCGGATAAGCCGCGATCGAGCGGATATTGCCGATCTGTGTGCCATTCTCCCGCCCGACTGCCGCCAGATCGACGCGCTGGATACCATCGGGCGTGATCTCTTCCAGCATGTTGTCCCAGGGATCCGAAAGCCATAGCCTGCCGTCGGGACTGGCGACGATGCAGGGAAAGAATTTCGGCGTGGTCGCGATACGCCGCTGGAAGCGGCCATCGGCATTGAACTCGAATATGCCATCGCGGCTGTCCTGATCCTCGCTGCGCTTCATCACGATGTAGATGGTGCCCGCACCATTGATCGCGATGCCGGTTGCCGTGGGTGCGCTGGCGACCATGGGATCGGCGGCCAGCGCCTGGGCCATCAGCCCGGTCAGGCGGCGCTGTTCGGTCAGGTTGCGGTCCAGAAGGATCAGCGTGTCCGGTGGCGGCAGGCTTTCGTCATCGCCGGCGCTGCGCGGTGCGACCCGGTAAAGGGCCAGCCCCCCGTCCGGTGTGACGCAGGAGCCTTCACCATTGCTCCAGTAGCTTTCCCCCTCCGGCATGGGCTGGCTGCCGGCGATCTCGCCGGTCATCGGATCGATCCGCAAGATGCGGCGCGAACTGCCGGTGATGATGCTGCCATCCGGCAGCACGGCCAGCAGCGCACCGCTGTCTTTTGGGGAAGGGAATTGGTGCAGAAAGGCGCCATCCGGGCCAAAGACGGAAAACCGTCTTCCGCCGTCCTGGATCATGGCGCGGCCAAGGCTGTCGATGCCGATATGAGCCGGGTATTCGCGGAAAAGACCGGGGCCTGCCCCTTCGCCGCCGACATTGAAAACGGTCTTGACCGCAAGCCCTTCCTCGGGCGCTGCCTGGTGCGCGCCGCGCAGGAATTGCGGCAGCAGCAAGGTCCCGCCCCCGATCGCCATCACGCCAAGCCCCGCCGCAAGCGCCTTTCGGCGCGTGACGGGCGGCGGCGGGAACATCCCGGCGGGTCGCCCGTCGGGAAAGCGGTGCTCCAGCACGACATGGTGGCGACCCTGCGCTTCGACCACATATTCGGATCCGCAACTGCCGCATCTGCCGATCAAATGACCCTCTGCCGTGGTCACAAGGCCGAGCGCCCCGCCGCAGCTCGTGCATTTCAGTTTGCGCATCCGGTTTCCCTTTCTCCGAAACGGCAAATTAGCCCGCAGGAACAACAAGGCCAAGCCGGTTCGGCCGCATCCGCGCAAGCCATGCATGGGCCTGATATGAGCAGAATTCGTCAACGCTTTTCCTGTCAGCCATGGCATGGCGCTGTTGCGCAAATGAGCTGGCGGCCGCAGTTCCCCTTTCGCCCCTTTCGCCGGACACACTTATTGCCTTGCCACAGTG
>NZ_JAEHFP010000203.1 GCF_016446475.1 Paracoccus binzhouensis
CCGAGGTCGCGCCGCCGCCCGGGCTGCCGGCCGCCGTGGCCGATCTGCCGCCGCGCGACGCCTCGACCCGCGAGGGGTTCCTGGCCACCCAGCCCCTGCCGGCCTGCGCCCTGGCCGACCGCATCGCGGCCGGGCCGAATGCCGGGCAGATCCGCTTCCTTGGCCCGGCCGATCTGGACCCGGCGCCGGTGGTCGCGGCCTATGGTAGCCGCTTCGGCGTCAGCCCCTCGGTCCAGCGCGGCGCGGTGAGCCGGGCGCAATGCCCGCTGCTGGATTTCCTGCGCGAGATCGCCGGCCGCCCCGCGCCGCCGGTCACGCTGCAGGCCCAGGCCAGCGCCGCCGGAGAGCAGCTGCAGGTCCGCGGCTCGGTCGATGCGGGGGCGGGGCGCAATCTGTGGCTGCTGATCGTGCCGCCCTCGGGCGAGGTCTACGACCTGTCCTCGCAACTGGGCGAGGCGGCGGCGGGCGAGGGGCGCACCTTCGGCTTCGCGCTGTCGCAGGACCAGGCGGCGGCAGGGGCCGGGACCGGGGCCTATCTGCTGGTAGCGCTGGCCACCGATGCCCCGATCGCGGCAGTGGCGGCCGCGCCCTCGGGCGTGCCGGCAGAGGAGCTGCTGCCGCGGGTGCTGGAGGAGCTGCGTGCTGCCGGAGAGGCGCCCTCGCTGGCCATCCAGCCCATCGCCATGCCGTGACGGAAGGCGGCGGATTTTGTCCGCCCCCGTCCCGCCGCGCTTTGAATGCCCGGCGAATGGCGCTATGAATCGGTCATGCATTGAGTGGAGGCATTTGTGAACGTCCCTTTCAAGCAGACAGGCCGTCTTGGTCGCCTGACCACGGCTCTGGGGCCAGATGAGCTGGCGCTTTTGCGGCTCGACGGCTCGGATCATCTGAACGAACTTTTCGATTACCGCGTCGAGGCCCTGGCCACGCACAGCAAGGTGGATTTCGACGCGCTGATCGGCACCCATGCCACCGTCGAGATCGAGGGCCGCGCCGGCCCGCGCCAGTTCGACGGCATCGTGACCCAGGCCCGCTGGGCCGGGGTGGGCGAGAACGGCCATCGCTACGACCTGACCCTGCGCCCCTGGCTGTGGCTGGCGAGCCGGCGCCGCAACCAGCGGATCTTCCACAACAAGACCGTGGTGCAGATCCTGACCGAGCTTTTCGCGGATTACGCCGCGCTGGGCGATCCGGCGCTGGAGTTCCAGCTGTCCGAGGATTACCCGGTGCTGGAATATACCGTGCAATACCGCGAATCCGACATGGATTTCGCCCGCCGCCAGATGGAGCGGCACGGCATCAGCTTCCATTTCCGCCATGCCATGGGCAGCCATACCATGGTGCTGACCGACGACGTGCTGGCGCATGAAACCATCGGCACCCGGCCCTATAAAAGCTATGACGGCCATCACCAGGCCGAGGGCGAGCATTTCTGGGACTGGACGGCCGAGCGCAACCTGACCACCGGGGCCACGCGGCTGATCGACTACAACTTCAAGACCCCCACCGCCGCCATGGAGGTGGACCAGCTGGGCGATGCGGCGCATGCCTTCGGGCAGCTGGAGAGCTACGAATATCCCGGCGACTTCCCCGATCAGGAGACCGGGCGGCGCATCGCGCAGCGGCGCATGAAGCAGTTCCGCGGCGGCGACAGCCGGGTGCGCGCCATGGGCGACTGCCTGGCGCTCGGCTCGGGCAAGACCCTCACCCTGGGCGGCGACGACGTGCCGGGCCTGGGGGAACGGTTCCTGTGCCTGTCGGCCAGCCACCATTTCGTCTCCGAGGCCTATGGCTCGGGCGGGGCGGGCAGCGACGGCTATTCCTTTTCCGGCGCCTATGTGCTGATGCCGGACAAGGCGCCGATGGTGCCGCCGCGGCGCACGCCGATGCCGGTCATGCAGGGCCCGCAGACCGCCGTGGTGGTGGGCGAGGGCGAGATCGACTGCGACGAGTTCGGCCGCATCCTGGTGCGCTTCCACTGGGACCTGGAGGGCGCGATCTCGATGCGCTGCCGGGTGGCGCAGAACTGGGCCGGCAACGGGCTGGGCGGCGTAGTGATCCCGCGCATCGGCATGGAGGTGGTGGTCGATTTCATCGACGGCGACCCCGACAAGCCCATCGTCACCGGCTGCGTGGTGAACGGCCAGAACGGCAATATCTACGGGCTGCCGGCCAGCAAGACGAAAAGCGGCTTCAAGACCAAGACCCATCAGGGCTCGGGCTTCAACGAGCTGAGCTTCGAGGACGCCAACGGCGCCGAAAAGATCTTCCTGCACGCGCAGAAGGACATGGAGCGGGTCATCAAGGACAACGAATCCACCTTGGTCGAGGGCGGCAACCGCACCATCACCGTACAGGCGGGGGACGAGACCAAATCCGTCGCCAGCGGCAACCTGACCGAGACGGTGGCGCTGACCCGCGCCAGCCAGGCGACGAAGATCACCGAGACGGCGGTGGCCGGCAAGGCCGGGCCGGGCGTCATCGCCTATTCCGCCGATGACGACATCACCGCCACCGCCAAGAAGCTGGTCTCGCTGCATTCCGACCTGCAGATGCAGCAGACCGCCAAGACCATTCACGCCGAGGCCAAGGAAAGCATCACGCTCAAGGTCGGCAGCGGCACCATCACCATGACCAAGGAAGGGATCGTGCTGCAATTCGGCTCGACCCGCGTCACCCTGGCCGAGGGGGTGCTGGACCAGGTCGCCGGAATGATTCATCTCAACAAGGATTCAGCGGGCTGATGTATCGCATCAACGAAGGCAGCATCGACCTGCCGCGCGAATGGCAGGACCGGACCATCAATGTCGTGTCCTCGAACCCCTCGGGACCGGGGGTGTCGCTGACCATCACCCGCGACGACATGCCCTGGGGCATGGGCTTCGCGGAATATGTCGAGGACCAGGCGAAACAGGCCGCGCAGGCGCTGAAGGACTTCCGCATCGACGCCCGGCGCGAGCTGTCGGTGAACGGCGTCCCCGCGATCGAGATCGAATGCCACTGGGTGGCCAAGCAGGGGCCGATCCACCAGCTGATCACCACCGTCAGCGCCAGCGGCGGCAGGGTGCTGGTGCTGACCGCCTCGACCGGCGGCGAGATGAGCGCGGCGCAGCAGGCCGAGATGCGGCGCATCGTCTCGACCCTGCGGCTGGAAACGGTGGGGGCCTGAGGGCGATGGGCGGCTGGCTCGACGGCATGACCCTGGGCGGGGCGCGCGTCGCCGGCCGGCGCGGGCACGAGGGCGGCCCGGCGAACGGGCAGGGCACTGGCACGCAGCCGGTGCTGAGCGACTATCACCAGCAGGCCATCGACGCCTCGAACGCGCAGACCGGGCCGAACGGTTTCGAGCAGGGCGTCGATTCTGCCATCGCCACCTATAATTCCGACGCGGTGCAGAACACGCTGACCGTGGCGCCGGTCGCCATGGCGGCGGCCTATGGCGCCGGCACGGCGATGGGGGCGGGACTGACCGGCACGGCGGTGCTGAGCGCGGCCGCCACGGCGGCGGC
>NZ_JAEHFP010000204.1 GCF_016446475.1 Paracoccus binzhouensis
AGGTTGGCGGTGTGGGTCTGCTCATACATCACAGCTACCACCCTGGATTCACGATCTGAATCCCTGACGGGATTTGTGCAACAGAGCCGGCTACGGGGTTCGATGCCGTCCTGACCGGGCTCGGCATCGTTTCGACGAAATGGCAGCTCGAGACCCCGATGATATTCAAGAGCCGCCACACCCAAGCTCACGGACGTCGGGCAACGTTCGAGCCTGGTTTCGGCTGCTCGCTTGCGGATGCGGTGGAGGCGTCTTGCTCGGCGTTCCCCTTCTTCGAGCGCAAGTTGGTCACCACCGCATCCGGTGCCGTCGTCGAGCTCTTCGACGGCGGGTACTGCGCGAATAATCCCGCATTGTACGCTTTGGCTGACGCGACCGTAGCGCTCGGTTATGCTCCAGCGGACTGCCGGTTGTTGAGCCTCGGCTGCGGACAGTACCCGGAACCGCACCGCGGCTTCATCGCTCGTCAAATCCAGAACTTCCTGCCTGTGCAACTCCTGCAGAAGACGCTGGAGGTGAACACCGCGTCGATGGACCAGCTCCGAAGGCTGCTCTACGCCGATATCCCAACGGTCCGGATCAGCGACACCTTCGACAAGCCGGAAATGGCCACGGATATGTTCGAGCATGATTTGCGGAAATTGAACCTACTCCAGCAGCAGGGCGTGGAATCTTTCGCGCGGCGGGAGGGGGACGTTCGCGCACTGCTTTTGGGATAGGGTTAGGGATGGCGATTTCAGAGAAACAGCTCGAGACGTGGTCGCACGTCGGAGCGCAGGCACAGTCAGCGGCAACGTATCGATCGATAAAGGCAGTACTAGAGCACAAGGACGCACCGTATGCTGGCCGTGGGTTCGACATCTTCCTCCAAGGCTCCTACGGAAACGACACCAATGTCTACGCCGAGAGTGATGTCGACGTGGTGATTTGCCTGACGGACGTCTACAATAGCGATGTTTCTGGTCTCGACCCGGCCGATAAAGCGGCCTACGAGGCGAACCGGTCCCCAGCGACTTATGGTTTTACGGAGTTCAAGCGTGACGTAACCGCTTGGCTCGTCAAGAACTTTGGTGGTGGGGTGAAGGCAGGGAAGAAGGCGATCTTTGTACCGGGCAACGGCACCCGGCGGGACGCCGATGTCATCGCCTGCATCGAGCACCACCGGTACACTTCCTATCGCTCAGTCTTCGACAACCGGCACCATGTCGGCATCACATTCATCACTTCGGGCGGAGACCGCATCATCAACTTCCCGAAGCAGCACATGCGGAACTGCACGACAAAGCACCAAGCTACAAGTAACCGGTTCAAACCAAACGTGCGTGTCCTGAAGAACATGCGCAACGCGATGGTTGGGGAAGAATTCATTAAAGACGGCGTAGCGCCGTCGTACTTCCTCGAGGGGATGCTCTGGAGCGTCCCGAACCAGAACTTCGTCGGAAGCTACCAGCAGAGCTTCGAGAACTATCTGTATTGGCTGGAGCGCTGCAATGCAAACGAGCTTTCCTGTGCGAACGACCTCCACTGGCTGATCCGCGAGAACTCTCACATCTGCTGGAATATGACGGACTACCAGACTTTCCTCGCCGCCGCTCGGAGGTACTGGAACAGCGGCCACCGATAGCCATAGTCAGAAGGCGTGTATATCTGCTCCTAGCCGGCTCAGCGCTGGCTTCGCGCCTCCGGAGAATGTCCGCTTCCTTCCTCCACGTCGGGGTAGCCGCACGTGCAAACACAGATCACGCATGCGCAGCCAATGTCCAGAAGGTCCCGACGCTAGCACATCCAGCGAACCAATCGAATCAACAAGTGGTTGCGCTGGGGCACTCAAACCTTGGAGGCGGGACATGGTCCCCGCCGTTCTCCTGTATTTGCACGCCACACTACTACTACGACCGAAACTTGTTGATTCGGCCCGTTTTGCCTCTCTTTTAGTGGTCCCCATCCGGGGATTGTCTCTCGCCTCCCCGGTGGAACGGGGACGACATGGCAGACATCAACCACAAGCAGACAAATGTGGACCGCGGCGCGCGCATGCTTCGAACGGCGCTCGGGTCTGCCATTTCAACCCTCCTGCAGGATCCGTCCGTCGTCGAGGTGATGCTGAACCCCGATGGCCGGATCTGGGTGGATCGGCTCTCCGCGGGGTTGGCCGATACGGGTGAGATGTTGTCCGCCGCCGATGGCGAGCGCATCGTGCGCCTGGTCGCCCATCATGTCGGCGTCGAGGTCCACGCCCGCAGCCCCCGCGTCTCGGCGGAACTGCCAGAAACGGGTGAACGGTTCGAGGGCCTGTTGCCGCCTGTCGTTGCCGCTCCAGCCTTCGCCATCCGAAAACCTGCGGTCGCGGTCTTCACGCTGGACGACTATGTCGCGGCAGGCATCATGTCCGCCGGCCAGGCCGCAACGCTACGCGCGGCCGTCGCGTCACGCGCCAACATTCTCGTGGCTGGCGGTACCTCCACCGGGAAAACCACCCTCACCAATGCGCTGCTCGCCGAAGTGGCGAAGACGCAGGATCGGGTCGTCGTCATCGAGGACACGCGCGAGCTACAATGCGCTGCGCCTAACCTTGTCGCCATGCGGACCAAGGATGGCGTTGCCACGCTGTCGGAGCTGGTACGGTCGTCCTTGCGCCTACGCCCCGATCGTATCCCGATCGGTGAGGTGCGTGGCGCCGAGGCGCTCGATCTCCTCAAAGCCTGGGGTACCGGACATCCCGGCGGCATCGGCACCATCCATGCCGGTTCCGGCATCGGTGCGCTACGCCGACTCGAACAGCTCATCCAGGAAGCCGTCGTCACCGTCCCGCGCGCCATGATCGCGGAGACCATCGACCTTGTTGCCGTCCTCGCGGGTCGCGGTTCCGCCCGGCGTCTCACCGAACTCGCCCGTGTCGAAGGTCTTGGCCCAAATGGCGATTACCGAATTTCCCCTGCCTTTTCGGAACTAACCACCACTCACGATTCAGGAGAATCTGCATGATCCGTCGCGCCTTGCGTATCCGCCATCATGTGGCAACCGCCGCCGCATTCACTTGGGCGAGCCTGATGACCGCGCCCGCCTGGGCCTCCGGCTCCTCCATGCCCTGGGAAGCGCCGCTGCAATCTATCCTCGAATCCGTCGAAGGGCCTGTCGCCAAAATCGTCGCGGTGATCATCATCATCGTCACCGGCCTGACACTGGCCTTCGGCGACACCGGCGGCGGCTTCAGGCGCTTGATCCAGATCGTCTTCGGCATCTCCATCGCCTTCGCGGCGTCCAGCTTCTTCCTCTCGTTCTTCAGCTTCGGCGGCGGGGCGCTTGTCTGATGGCGGTGAGTTTCGAGGCGCTCGACGCGGTGCCGGGGTTCAGCGTGCCGGTTCATCGCGCCCTAGGGTCAGGATTCATAACCAATAGATGACGAGAGCCGCGAGGGCGATGGCTGAGAGGAAGACCTTGGGGCATCGGTCATAGCGGGT
>NZ_JAEHFP010000205.1 GCF_016446475.1 Paracoccus binzhouensis
GAACAGCTCTTGCGCCGCGCTCCGGCTGGGGGCCAGGTAGGCGTGGAAGCCCGGCAGCAGCCGCGGCGCGTCGTCGCAGCCGGCGGCGCGGGCCCGGCGCTGCAGGTCCGACCGCAGCTCCTGCCCCGCGGCACGGTCGGGGACCGAGGCGAAGATCGCATCGGCAACCGAGGCGGCGAAGCCGCGCCCCTCGTCGGAGGCGCCGGCCTGGAACAGCGCGATGCGCGCCGGATGGCGCGGCACGTTCAGCGGCCCCTCGACCTGGTAGAAGGCGCCGCGATGGTCGATGGCGGAAAGCCCTTCGGTGCCATGACTGTCCCAGAGCCGGCGGACGACAGCGGTGAATTCGGCCGCGCGGGCATAGCGCTCGGCCGCCGAGGGCATGGCGGCCAGGCCGAAATTCCGTTCTCCGTCCAGCGCGGTGACGATGTTCCAGCCGACCCTGCCGCCGCTGAGCCAGTTCAGGCTCTGCAATTGCCGGGCGACGACATAGGGCGGGTTGAAGCTGGTCGAGATCGTCGTGACCAGCCCGATGCGCCGCGTCGCCCCGGCCAGGGCGGTCAGCACCAGCGTCGGGTCCAGCATCGCCCGCGCGATGCGCGGCCCCGCCCCCTTCGGGTCGATGTAAAGGCTGTCGGGCTTGAAGACGAAGTCCAGATGCGCGGCCTCGGCCCGGACCGCCAGCGCGCGATCCAGCGCCAGCGCCTGGTCGGGCGCCGGCGGCGGCCCCCAGCTGCGCGCCAGAGCCAGACCGATATGCAGCGCCCGCACCATCGCTTGTCCCACCGTATGTCCCTCGTGAAATTGCGACTGGATAATTCCGACCATTTTACTTTACGAACCTGGGGACGGGATTGCCAGCGGGGGTTAAGGACGTGATCCGCATCGAGGACCTGACGGTCGGCTATGGCCGAAAGCCGGTCATTCGCGGGTTGGACGCCTGCTTTGCGCCCGGCCGCTTCACTGCGCTGGTCGGCCCCAACGGTTGCGGCAAATCGACGCTGCTGAAGGCGGTGATGGGCTTCCTGCGGCCCCAGGCCGGCCGCGTCACCCTGGACGGCCTGCCCATGGCCCGCATCCCGCGCCGGGCGCTGGCGCGGCGCATCGCCTGGCTGCCGCAAGAGAACCATTGGCCCGACTATCTGACCCTGGGCGAGCTGGTCGAGATGGGCGGCCATGCCCGGCAGGGCCTGTTCGCCGGGCCGGACGCGCGCGACCGCCGGCTGTTCGGCGAGGCGCTGCGCACCGTCGGGCTGCAGGACCATGCGCATCTGCCGGTCAACGCCCTGTCCGGCGGCCAGCGGCAGCGCGCCTTCGTCGCCATGGTGCTGGCGCAGGACACGCCGATCGTGCTGATGGACGAGCCGGTGAACCACCTGGACGTCACCTATCAATACGCCCTGCTGGGGCTGGTGCGCGACCTGACCCGGCGCCGGGGCCGGACGGTGGTCTCGGTCCTGCACGACCTGAACCTGGCGCTGAGCTTCGCCGACGATGTGGTGATGATGGCCGCGGGCCGGGCCCAGGCCGCCGGCCCGGTGGCCGAAGTGCTGAACCCCGCCAACCTGCGCGCGGTCTTCGGCCTGGAGGCGCAGGTCATCCACCACCAGGGGCGGCGGATCTGCCTGCCC
Source organism: Paracoccus binzhouensis (assembly GCF_016446475.1). Lineage (GTDB taxonomy): Bacteria > Pseudomonadota > Alphaproteobacteria > Rhodobacterales > Rhodobacteraceae > Paracoccus > Paracoccus binzhouensis. Next base: position 1,632 of record NZ_JAEHFP010000205.1, read on the forward strand.
GACCTGCCGGAGCCCCGGGCATGAGGCCCGGCCCGACGCTGCTGGCACTGGCGACGCTGGCCCTGGCGCTGTGCCTGCTGCTGGCGCTGTCGGCGGGGGAAAGCTGGATCCCGCCCTCGGGGATCCGGGCGGCGCTGGTCCATTTCGACGCGACGCGGCAGGCGGATGTCATCGTGATCTACCAGCGCCTGCCGCGCGCGCTGATCGCCATGCTGGCCGGGGCGGCGCTGTCCATGTCCGGGGCGGTGCTGCAGGGGGTGCTGCGCAACCCGCTGGCCTCGCCGGCACTGGTCGGGATCAATGCCGGGGCGGCGCTGGCGGTGGTGGCCGGCGCCTTCCTGCTGGGGCTGGAGCCGCGGGCGCAGGGGGCGGCGGCGCTGGCCGGCGGCGGCCTGGGCTTCCTGGCCAGCCTGGGCGTCGCGCGGCTGGCCGGCCATGCGCATGATCCGCGCGGGCTGGGGCTGATCCTGTCCGGGGCAATCGTCTCGATGTTCCTGGGCGGGCTGACCCAGGCGCTGCTGCTGTCCGATCCGGCGCTGCGGCAGGATTACCTGGGCTGGCTGGGTGGCAATGTCAGCCATGTCCATGCCGGAAGGCTGGCGGATTTCTGGTGGCTGGCGGCGCTTGGCATGGCGGCGATGCTGCTGCTGGCCCGCCGGCTGTCGCTGCTGGCCCTGGGGCCCGAGAAGGCTGCCTCGCTGGGCATCGACGTGGCGCGCACGCAGTTTCTGGCGCTGTCGGCGGCGGTGCTGGCTTCGGCCGCGGCGGTGGCGATCTGCGGACCGCTGGGCTTCCTGGGGCTGGTGGTGCCGCATCTGGTGCGGCCGCTGGCCGGGGCGCGCTTCGGGGCACTGCTGCCGGGCTGCGCCCTGGCCGGGGCCTGCCTGTGCCTGCTGGCCGAGACGGTGGCGCGCGTGGCGCTGGCGCCCCTGGTGCTGCATACCGGCGTGGTGCTGGAGCTGCTGGGCGGCATCGCCTTCATGCTGATGGTGCGCCGCTTCTACCTGCGCGGGGCCGAGGCATGAGGAGCCGGACCAGCAGCCGGATCCTGAGCCGCGCCCTGGACGGCCGCCGCGTGCTGCGCCTGCCCGGCGGGATACGGCTCGGGCTGGCGAACCTGGCCGCCGCGCTGGCGCTGGCGCTGGCCAGCCTGGCGCTGGGGGCGCTGTCGCTGTCCTGGGGCGAGACGCGGCTGGACCTGCTGGCGCCGCTGGACGCGGACCAGGCCTTCGCGCTGTACCAGGTGCGGTTGCCACGCCTGCTGCTGGGCTTCATGGCCGGCTGGTCGGTGGCGCTGGCCGGGGCGATGCTGCAATCGCTGGCCCGCAACCCGCTGGCCGACCCGGGCCTGCTGGGCCTGTCGCAGGGCGCGATGGTGGCGGTCATGGCCCTGACCGTGCTGGCCCCCGGCCTGCCGCCGGCCTGGTTGCCGGTCGCGGCGCTGCTGGGCGGGCTGGCGGTCGCGGCGCTGCTGCTGGCGCTGGTCCGCGGCCATGCCGGCGGGCTGGCGGTGCTGCTGATGGGCCTGGCGCTGGAATCGACGCTTTCGGCGGTGACGGCGGTGCTGGTCCTCTATACCCCGCCCGAGACCTCACATGCGCTGGCCGGCTGGATGGCCGGGTCGCTGGCCCTGGCCGACTGGCCGCGCGTGGCGATGCTGGCGCCCTGGTTCGCCGCCAGCCTGGCCGCCATCCTGCTGCTGGGCCGGGCGCTGCGGCTGCTGGACCTGGGCGCGCCCATGGCCATGGCGCTGGGGCTGGACGCGGCGCGGGTGCGGGCGGCCGTCCTGGTCGCGGCGGTGCTGCTG
>NZ_JAEHFP010000206.1 GCF_016446475.1 Paracoccus binzhouensis
CTACGACAAAACCGCAGACAGTTTCCTCGGCTTCATCGACATCGCCTGCATCAGGCTCTGGCTTCGCCATTTGTCAACATGACCTAGCGTAGAGCACAGAAAATGGGCGCGCATAGTTAGCGTGCGCACCGGCGAGGCCGGGAGAGCGTGATGGACAACGACAGGTCGGAACTGCGCTGGGGCGTCGAGCAGCGCCTCGAGTTCATTGAGTTCCGCCTGTTCTGGGAGGGACATGTGAACCGCAGCGATCTGATGGACCAGTTCGGGGTCTCGGTGAACCAGGCATCCACCGACCTGAACCGCTACATCGGCTTCGCACCCGACAACATGGTCTATGACAAGAGCGCGCGGACCTATGTGCGCGGCCCGGGTTTCCAGCCGCAGTTCCTCGAGCCAAACGCCAGCCGCTACCTCGCGCAGCTACGGTCGGTGGCGGACGGCATCCTCGACCGCGAGGACTCCTGGATCGCTGGTTTCCCGCCCTACGCCTCGGCCCCGACCCCGGTGCGCGGCGTCAATCCGCTGACGCTCCGCTCCGTGGTCGGCGCCATCCGTCGCTCCGAGGCGATCGAGGTGAAGTACCAGTCCCTGTCTAGCGCGGACCCGCGCTGGAGGTGGATCGCGCCGCACGCCATCGCGTTCGACGGGTTCCGTTGGCACACGAGGGCGTTCTGCCTGACCGACGAAGCGTTCAAGGACTTCCTGCTCTCACGGATCCTCGACATCCGCGCAACGCGGGAAAGTGGAACGACGGCCGACGACGACCGTGACTGGCATTCTGAGGTCACGCTGGAAGTCGCCCCCCACCCCGAACTCTCGGAGACGCAGGCCAAGGTCATCTCGCTCGACTACGGGATGCGAGGCGGCAAGGTGAAGATCAAGGTTCGTCGCGCGCTGCTCTACTATGCGCTCAAGCGCCTCGGACTCGATACCGCGCCCGAGGCGCGCGCCCCCCAGGATCAGCAGATCGTTCTCATCAATCGCGATGAGATCATCAGCGGCATTCCAGTACGCGGTGCTCGGGAGGCCACGGCATGAGAGGGTGTGTCCAGAAACGGCGGATCCTTGGCCGAAGGCGGGCAAGAACATTCGAGGAGTTTGAGATTGGGTAAGCAGGCGGCGTTCAAGACCAACCCGGTCAGCCTCGAAGAGCTTCTGCGCCAGTGCGGAAATGGCAAGATCCAGTTGCCCGACTTCCAGCGCAGCTGGGTCTGGGATGAAGAGCGCATCAAAGGGCTGATCGCGTCGATCTCGCAGGCCTTTCCGGTCGGCGCGTTGATGACGCTCGAAGTCAAGCTGGGTGCGGCCGATACGTTCGCGCGTCGGCCGATCCAAGGGGCGGATGCGGCCGTTGGAGAAAGCGCACCCGAACAACTCCTACTGGACGGCCAGCAGCGGATGACTTCTCTCTACCAGACCTGCCTGCGCCGCGAGGTGGTGCAGACGGTCACGCCTCGCCTCAAGCTCGTGAAGCGATGGTTCTACATCGACATCCGAAAGGCGATGAACGCAGCGGAGGACCGCGAAAACGCAATTGTCTCAGTGCCGGAGGACCGGCGGATCAAATCGGACTTCGATAGGAAGATCGACCTCGATCTGTCCACACCGGAGCTCGAATATCGGAACCTCATGTTCCCGCTGAACCAGGTGCTTGATTGGGACGAATGGCAGGACGGCTTCAACGAGTACTGGCTGGAGAACGACCCGGAGACCCGCAAGCTGTTCAAGCCGTTCAAGGACGAGGTTCTTCAGAACTTCAAATCCTACCAGCTGCCGGTGATCGCACTGAGCCCCGACACCTCGCACGAGGCAGTCTGTCTGGTTTTCGAGAAGGTCAACACCGGAGGCAAGCCGCTCGACGCCTTTGAACTTGTCACTGCGATGTATGCGGCGCGCGGCCACCGCTTGCGCGACGACTGGCTCGGCACTGACGGCAAGCCAGGACTGCAGACCAGGCTTCAGCTCTACGGCCGCGCAGCTGAGCAGAAGTTCGGTGTCCTGGAGAAGGTCGCCGCGACCGACGTGCTTCAGGCCATCGCCCTCCTGCATGGCGTTGAGAACCGCGCTTCTGAAATCGCTGCCGGGCGCAAGGAGTCGGAGTTGTCTGCCGTCCGCGCCACGCGCCAGTCGCTACTCGATCTGCCGCTCGACGCCTACCTGAAACATCGGGGAGCGGTCGAGGAAGGGTTCAAGACGGCGGCACGTTTCCTCCGACAGAACCATATCTACCGGGTCCTCGACCTGCCCTATCAGGGCCAGCTTGTCCCATTTGCTGCGATCCTCGCGATGATCGGACCCAAGTTCGATCATGCGGCAGTGCGTGACCAACTCGCCCGCTGGTTCTGGTGCGGCATTTTCGGCGAGCTTTATGGGTCGGCCATCGAGTCCCGGTTTGCCAAGGATGTGCTGGAGGTTCCAGCCTGGCTCGATGGTGGACCGGAACCTAGCACGATCACAGATGGGCGCTTCCGCCCCGAGCGGCTGCGCACCCTGCGCACGCGTCTCTCGGCCGCCTACAAGGGTATCCACGCCCTGCTGATGGCCGAAGGCGCACGGGATCTCCGCTCCGGCCAGGACTTCAAGGACACAGTGTTCTTCGACGAATATGTCGATATCCACCACATCTTCCCGCAAGACTGGTGCAAGAAGCAGAAGATCGAGCCCAAGGTCTTCGACACCGTCATCAACAAGACCCCGCTCAGCTACAAGACTAACCGGATCCTCGGGGGCGTCGCACCATCTGTCTATTTGGAGCGGCTGGCGACGGGCGGGAAGGACACGCCACCTATCGCCCGCGACGCGCTCGACGAATACCTGGCTTCGCACGCGATGGATCCCGCCCTCCTGCGCGCCGATGATTTCGCGGGGTTCATGGCGGATCGGGAATCTCGGCTGCTCGCCATGATCTCGCGCGCCACCGGCCACGCCATCACGCGCGCCGACGCCGCGCCCGAGGAGGGGGAGGATGTTCCGCAGGATGACGAAGGTTTCGATCTGCCCGACCCTGACGCAGAGGAGGCCGCTTGAATGATTGCCATTTACGCACACTCAGTCCTCCGCGTATCGGATGGAGGGCTGAGATGATCGAGAAGCTGGATAACTTGGTCGAGGATATCTCCGGCCTGAACAGCAAGCTGCTTCTTCTGATTGGTCCGCCGCGATCAGGGAAAAGCAATTTGCTTGGACAGTTGGCCAAGCGGCGGCAGGCGCGCGTCTTGAGCATTGGCGCTGCACTTGGTCGCGAATTGCTTAGGTCATGTTGACAAATGGCGAAGCCAGAGCCTGATGCAGGCGATGTCGATGAAGCCGAGGAAACTGTCTGCGGTTTTGTCGTA
>NZ_JAEHFP010000207.1 GCF_016446475.1 Paracoccus binzhouensis
TACGACAAAACCGCAGACAGTTTCCTCGGCTTCATCGACATCGCCTGCATCAGGCTCTGGCTTCGCCATTTGTCAACATGACCTAGAACTGGTCCGCAAACCGATCAAGAACCTGCATATCGGGGTCTATCCTCCGGCAGGTCGCGTGCGGGTCGCAGCTCCTCCAGCCATCAGCGAGGATGCCGTCCGGGTCGCGGTTGTGACCCGGCTGGGCTGGATCAAGAAAAAGCAGCGCGAGTTCGAGGGTCAGGCGCGCCAATCCGAACGCCGGTATGTCTCAGGCGAAACCCATTTTGTCTTCGGGAAACCGCTCAGGCTTCTGGTCCAGCCGAACGACAAGAACCGCTGCGCAATCCGTCCAGACGCTTCGGATCGCCTGACGATGTTGGTGCCAGCAGGCTCAACGTCCGATCAGAATGCACGCAGGATGGCGACGTGGTACCGATCGCAGCTGCGGGAAAAGGCCGCTCCCCGTATCGTCAAGTGGTCGGATCGGCTGGGCGTACCGGTACCGCGGTGGGGCATCAGGTTGATGAAGACGAAGTGGGGCAGCTGCAATCCCGAAAAGGGGCTGGTGTGGCTGAACCTCGACCTGGCGAAGAAGCCTCTGGCCGCCCTCGACTACGTCATCCTGCATGAAATGGCCCATTTCGTATCACCGCATTGAAGCTCGCTGCAGGAGTTCGATTTCTGTTCCATCTCACGAACGCCACCGGCGTCGAAGTGTTCAGGTGGCGCGAGGATCTGCCCCCATATTTTCAATCGGTTACGGGCTCTACACCGGATGCTAGTAGTCGAGAGGTCCGGAGAATATCGGGCTTTAGAGAACCATTCCGGCTGCTGCAGCGAGGACGCCAGTGCAAAGTCAACCGCGCATAACCCTCGAAAGCAACGGGAAAATCCGGCCGCGGCGGGATCGGGAGAACGCTTTCGCGAGGGCAAGTGGCGGAGGGTAAGGGCCTGATATCCAACCTTCTCTGGGCCGGAAACGAGTTGAAGTCGTTGTTTTCAACCCGCGCGCCGCGGGATCTTTCTGCGATAGGCATGACGTTGGACGGGGGCGCTGATGCTGTCGACCGTCACCACCTGATCTGGTGACGCTGACTTGTTTTCGTTGCGGCGGATCGGGTCCCTCAACAAACGCAGCCCGTTGAGCACCACCAGAACCGTTCCGCCTTCGTGACCGATCACCGCGAGTGGGAGGGGCAGTTCGAAGAACAGTCCTCCCGTCACGAGAATGGCCATGGCGCCCATCGCGAACAGCAGGTTCTGCCGGATGATCCTTGCGGCGCGACGCGCCAGTCGATGCGCGTCCGCAAGCCGTCCCATGTCTTCCGACAGAAGCGCCACATCGGCTGCCTGGAGCGCGACGTCGGAGCCCGCAGCACCCATGGCGATCCCGACATCGGCGCGGGCCAGCGCGGCGGCGTCATTGACCCCGTCGCCGACGAAGGCGACCTTGCCTCTGGCAGCCAACTCGCCCGCCATCCTGACCTTGTCCTCCGGCAGCATGTCGGCATGGATTTCCTCGGGCTTCAATCCGAGCTCTTCGCCAATCCGCAACGCAACCGGACGGCGATCGCCGGTCATCATGATGATTTCGGTGACCCCACCTTCCCGCAATGCAGCAAGCGCCGGCGCAGAGGTCGGGCGGGCCTGATCCGCGATGGCAACAGCTCCCATCACCTGCTGATCCCGCCCGAAATAGATGACCGTCTCGGTATCCGCAGCCAGCGCCTCTAGCCTCTGATGATCAATGGACGCTCCCATCTGCGTAGCAAGGCGCGGATTGCCAGCCCACAACTGCCCCTCGCCATCATCACCGACGATGCCGGCACTTGGCCGGGTGATCACGTTTGTTACTTGAGCCGGTTCAACACCGCGGCTGACGGTTTCCTGCCGGATGGCTGCCGCGCTGTGATGTTCCGAATGGGCCTCGAGCCCCGCAAGAAGCGAGAGAAAGCGCAGCTGGTCGCCGTCGAGCGCCACCACCTTCGTGATCGAGGCCCTACCAGTCGTCAGGGTTCCGGTCTTGTCGAACGCGAAAATGTCGACTGCCGCCAATGTCTCGAGCGCGGCCCCGCCCTTGAACAACACGCCCCCGCGAGCGGCCGCCGACAGGGCGGAAAGGATCGCGGCGGGGACCGAGATCACGATCGCGCAGGGGCTCGCCGCCACCAGCAGGGTCGCTGATCGGTAGAGCGCTTCCTCCCAGTCGCGCCCCAACCAGTAGAAGGCGGCGAAGGCCAGGACGGCTCCGGCCATGACCGCGACCGTGTAGCGTTGCCCGAACCAGGCACTGAAGCGTTCGGATGGCGCCTTGGCCGCCTGTGCCTCGGTGACGAGCGCGATCATGCGGGCGACGGTGCTTTCCTCGATCGTCTTGGTCACGGCCATCTCGAGCACGCCATCGAGGTTGACCGTCGCCTCGAAAACCTGGGCGCCGGGTTGTTTGGCGACGGGCATCGATTCGCCGGTGATGTGGGCCTCGTCCAGCGAGCCCCGGCCGCTGACGATCACCCCGTCCGCCGGAACCCGCGCGCCGGGCCGCAGCACCAGGACGTCATCCACCCGAAGATCGGCAGCAGGGACTTCCGAGACTGACCCGTCCGGCGCCTTTCGAAGTGCCGTCTCCGGCCGAAGTTCCATCAACGCCTCGATGGCCCGGCGCGCGCGGCCGAGCGCCCGCTCCTCCAGCGTGGTCGAGATGCTGAAGAGCGTCAGCAGGACCGCACCCTCGAAGGGCGCGCCGACAGCCGCGGCCGCAATGGCGGCAACGACCATCAGCAGGTCGATGTCGAGAATGCGCTCTTCCCATAAGGTGATGGCGGCCCGCCATGCGGCGGGCAAACCGCCTGCCAGATAAACAAGCGAGAGACCTGCGAGGGAGAAGAAAGCCGCGGTGGCGCCCTGAAGCGGCCATAGCGCGAGAGTGGCCGGGAGCATCCCAAGGACGGTGAGAGCCGTCAGCGCGAATGAGCGGTCGATCTGAAACGGCTTTCCCATGTCATCTCCTGGCTGCTGGTGCATGCTCGTCGACCTTCGACAGGTCGCCGTGCAAAGGCGCATCCATTGCCTCGCGGCTCATGCCCTCCAGCAGAGGCGCTTCCTTTGCCAATACCTCGGCCAGGAAGTCGAGAAAAGCCCGGATGCGCGCGGTCTGGCGCAGATCGTCATGAGTCAACAGCCAGAGGTCGAGGGTGAATTCGCCAGGCAGCGGGGCGATGCGTACGAGATCGGTCTCGAGGTCCGCAAGTCCGCAAGGCAGCGGCGCAAGTCCCATCCCGGCCTTGGCGGCGGAGAGAGCGGCAGCCACTGAGTTGGTGCGGAGCATCGGTTTTGCCTCCGGGAGGAAGCGGGCGACGCGGCGGACAAGCGCCTCGTGCTCGGAATCGAAGCCGATCCAGTCGTGGAGCGAGAGGTCAGGCTCCGGCCGCCGCGCATGGTAGTTGGCGCTGGCGTAGACGGCAAAGGCGAGCCGTCCGACCCGGCGCCCGACCAGGGTCTCGGCTGGCGCATTGCCGACGCGAAGCGCGACGTCAGCCTCACGCCTGCTGAGGTTCAGAGCGACATTGCCGACGACGAGCTCGACCTCGATACCGGGATAGGCATCGCGGAATCCGGCGAGGTGCCGCGGCAGCAGCCCGAATGCCAGCATGTCGATGGTCGTGACCCGCACGGCGCCGCTGAGACGCAGATCCTGCCCGGTCACCTTGCGGCTCAGGCTTGCGATCTCCTCCTCGACGCGCAGGGCGCCGTCACGCAGTTCCTCTCCGGCGGGGGTGAGCAGGTACCCGGCAATGGCTACTTCCGATAGCATGAATCCTGCATTCCCCAAGTGGCGTGTCGTTTGAGGTGAAGATCGCCTGTATCCGAGCGCTAGACAAGGATTTTCTGCCGCAAGCGGCAC
>NZ_JAEHFP010000208.1 GCF_016446475.1 Paracoccus binzhouensis
AGCCAGAAGAGATCGCTCATGTCACCGCTCCGTTTTCGGAGGCGTGAATCACGCAGCGCAACAGAAATCAATGCATCCTGACCCTAACGGCTATTGTTCGTCAAAGATGCGGTTTTAGCAGCAATTCGCGTTGACGAAACGCTCAACTCTCGCAACAGCTTACGAATCGGTGCACAATTATTCCGCCATCAACGGGGGGCAATTATGGAAGAAAAGCGATCTTATCTTCTTGAGGGGGCAAGAACTATCGAGATGGCATCCATTGCTTCGGCCTATAGCGTTGCGGAACAGTTGAATATTGCGCAACAGGACAGTGAGGCGCGTCCTGTCGTCACGCTGGACTGGTTCGCAAGCACGGGCTCGAAGACAGCTCAGGCCCCCGGAGATGACGATCCGGATCCTGAGGACGAGGGATGCTACTAGTCGTCACGAACAAGTCCGACCTTGCTTGCGACTATCTGATCCTTCGCCTCAAAGAGCGTGGTATCCGGTTTGTGCGGCTGAACACGGAAGATTTCGGCCGGGCGTTCCAGATCGACATCTCGTTTGACGGCGGCTCGAAATGCCGCCTCACGGTCAAGGATGGGCAGACGTTCAGCGGCGAGGAGATTACAGGCGTATATTTCAGACAGCCGCGCGCGCCCAATGTGCCGGATGGCACGGCCGATACAGACCGCCTGTTTGTCCGGCGCGAGCTTAAGGAAACGCTCCGCGGCCTGTGGCGGCTGATCGATACCAGGAAATGGCTAAATCATCCCCGCGATCTGTGGCTTGCCTCGAACAAGCTTGAGCAGCTTGCCGTTGCCGGCAGGCTTGGGTTCCGCATCCCAGAAACCTGCGTGAGCATGTCGGCAACGCGCGTGCGAGCATCTTGACGGACGCTATCGGCTGAAACGGATGAAATGGTGAGTGCGCTCGCTAATCTCATCGACCACGACGGTCTGTTATCCGCTACGTCGTTCAGTGGCGCACCCATCTCCACTCCCCCACAGTTGGGATCAGTTTCTGGAAGAGACATCCCTCACAAAAGCCCGAAGATCGTCGGCTAGAAGGTCAGGCACCTCGAAGCCAGGAAAATGCCCGCCACTTGGCATTTCGGTCCATCGCGTAAGGTCATACCACCGCTCTCCCCATGAGCGGGGTGCTGGCAGTATGTCCTTTGGAAATACCGCAACCGCGACGGGCACACCCTGTTTTGGGGGCGGGGACATGACCCCAGGATCCGAGAAAGCCTCGTGATAGAGGTACATGGACGGCCCGATTGAGTCTGTTGCCCAATAGATGGTGAGCAATGAGCAAATGGCATCAAGCGTGATGCCGTCCGCGTGAGAGCTGTCCGACCATGCGTCCAGTTTTTCAACAATCCAGGCCGCCAAGCCAACCGGCGAGTCTCTTAGGGCCGCGGCAATGGTCTGCGGTTTGCTGGCATGAAGCATCGCATAAGCCCCCTCCTGCATCTGCCATGCCTGCGCGGATTTAAGATAAGCCTCTTCGAGGGAAGTGATATCGTCTGGCCGTGGATAAAACCAATTCACGTTGACCATATGAATCCCTAGCAGACTATCGCCGTGATTAGCCCTTAACCGCTCGACCACTCCCGCTCCCATATCGCTGCCGTGCGCGAAAAACCGCGTGTAGCCGAGATCTTTCATAAGAGCCGTCCAGAGTTCAGCGATGCGAGTGATATTCAGGCCTGATTGCTTCGGATGCTCGGAAAACCCGTATCCCGGCAACGAGGGAATGACGACATCGAACGAAACGCCATCCACCTCGCGGGTCAGAAACGGAACCAATGGCATGAGTTCGATAAAACAACTTGGCCAGCCATTAGTTAGAACGATGGGAATACTATTCTCGCCTTGCCCCCGCACATGAAGGAAATGAATGTGGATGCCGTCGATCTCCGATTGAAAGGCGGGAACAGAATTGATTTCGGCCTCAACCTTTCTCCAATCGAATGAAATCCAATGTTCGATGATTTGATTCAAACGACCAGAGCAAGCACCTAACATAGCACTTGGATTGGGAAGAATATCGGACACACGGCTTTGCTTTAGACGACTCTTGAGATCGTCAAGTACGTCGTCAGAAATATGAATTTGGAACGATTTGGTGGCAGAGGTATTCACAGGGGTTCTTTCTGTTAAAAAACATTCGCACCATCCTGCACGCTCTTACATGGAAAATAAATTGCATGTCTCCGTAGAGATGCTATTCATTTTTGAATGACAATCTCACCACCTGACTGGTCCCTTTACCGTTCGTTCCTTGCTGTCTTGCGAGAGGGTTCGCTTTCGGCAGCGGGGCGACTCCTCGGCATGAGCCAGCCCACTCTCAGTCGCCACATTGCTGCGTTGGAAGACGCGCTAGGCCATCGGCTATTTACTCGCTCTCCAGATGGTCTCATCCCGACAAGCGCTGCGGAAGCCCTTCGACCGAAGGCCGAAGCGGTTGCTGCGGCTGCGAACGCATTGTTGCGTGCTGCGTCTGGTTTGCCGGGAGACGATGTTGGCACGATCAGGATCACGGCGAGCGAGATCATTGCGGCAGAAGTCATTGCCCCGATAATTTCGGACTTACAATGTCGTCATCCAGGAATCGTCGTGGAGTTGCTCGTGACCAATCGATTGCAAGACTTGCTACGGCGAGACGCCGATATCGCAATTCGCATGTCACCGCCTCAACAGGATGCTCTCTTAGCCAAGCGAATAGGAGAAGTGGATCTGGGCCTCTTTGCTGCCCCGAAGTATCTCTTGCGGAGGCGGTCCCCCAGAACCGTAGAGGACTTAATTGATAGTCACGCTATTGTCAGTTTCGATACGCCTGTGCCCTACACCCGGACATTCCAGCTTGAAGGCAAGCTCATGACCCGGGACCATTTCTCCTTCCGCACTGATAGCGATACCGGGCAGTTTGCTGCAATTCGCGCAGGGTGCGGAATCGGCGTTTGTCATGGCCCTCTTGCCCGACGGGAAGGTCTTACGCCGATCCTTCCCGAAGTGTTCGCCCCCAAGGTGGGTATGTGGCTATGTATGCATGAGGATCAGAAGACCGTTCCCCAATGTCGTCTTGTCTTTAACCCACATTCTCCAAGTAAGTCGCTGATTTCGCTGTCGTAATCGTGATATTTCGCATATAAATCATGGCGTTGACGGCTGCGAGG
>NZ_JAEHFP010000209.1 GCF_016446475.1 Paracoccus binzhouensis
CGATCTCGGCGCGCTGACGCCCAAGCTCCTGGCGGATCGCCCCGAAAATCGCAGGGTCGCGGGTGGCAAGCTCATCGGTGAAGAATCCGGTGTCGGTCATCTGGTCCTCATGCAAAAAGCGGCTTGCCGGGGTTCTAGCGCCTTTCCGCGCGTCCCGCTAGGACGGATGCGACGCGCGGGCGGTAGATTATCCCATGTGCCAAAGGGCCTTGCGCCCGGCCCGCCGCGCGCCATGATGGCCGCATGAAGCTGCATTTCATCGCCTCGAGCACCGAAACCGCCGTGACCGCCGCCGAGGCGCTGTCCGCGCGCTACGGCCATGTGCCGATCCGCGAGGCCGAGGTGATCGTGGCGCTGGGGGGCGACGGGCTGATGCTGTCGGTCATGCACCAGAATCGCGGCCTGCCGGTCTATGGCATGAACCGCGGCACCGTGGGCTTCCTGATGAACGCCTATTCCGAGGAGGACCTGCCCGCCCGCATTCTGGCCGCCGAGGAAACCGTGGTCAATCCGCTGGCCATGACCGCCGGCACCACCGACGGGCACGAGCATTGCGCGCTGGCCATCAACGAGGTCAGCATGCTGCGCGCCGGTCCGCAGGCGGCGCGGCTGCGCATCAGCGTGAACGGCCGCGTGCGCATGGAGGAGCTGATCTGCGACGGGGCGCTGATCTCTACCCCCGCCGGCTCGACCGCCTACAACTACTCGGCGAACGGGCCGATCCTGCCCCTCGGCTCGGACGTGCTGGCGCTGACCGCCATCGCGGCCTTCCGGCCCCGGCGCTGGCGCGGCGCCATCCTGCCCAAGGCGGCGACGGTGCGCGTCGACGTGCTGGAGCCCGACAAGCGCCCGGTCATGGCCGATGCCGATTCGCGCGGTGTCGATTCGGTGCTGTGGGTCGAGATCCGCTCGGAAAACACCATCCGGCACCGGCTGCTATTCGACCCCGGCCACGGGCTGGAAGAACGGCTGATCCGCGAGCAATTCGTCTGAGCCCCGGCCCCAGCCGGCCCCGATTCCATTTGAGCCCGATTCCATTTGAGACTGCGCGCGGCGCGCGCTAAAGCGCGGGGCATGATGAACCGTCCCGATCTTCCGCCCGAAATCGCCCGCCGCCGCACCTTCGCGATCATCTCGCACCCGGACGCCGGCAAGACCACGCTGACCGAGAAGTTCCTGCTGTTCGGCGGTGCGATCCAGATGGCCGGCCAGGTCCGCGCCAAGGGCGAGGCGCGGCGCACCCGTTCGGACTTCATGAAGATGGAGCAGGACCGGGGGATCTCGGTCTCGGCATCCGCCATGAGCTTCGATTTCGGACCCTATCGCTTCAACCTGGTGGACACGCCCGGCCACAGCGATTTCTCGGAAGATACCTATCGCACGCTGACCGCGGTGGACGCGGCGATCATGGTCATCGACGGGGCGAAGGGGGTCGAGAGCCAGACCCGCAAGCTGTTCGAGGTCTGCCGGCTGCGCGACCTGCCGATCCTGACCTTCTGCAACAAGATGGACCGCGAAAGCCGCGACACTTTCGAGATCATCGACGAGATCCAGGAGAACCTGGCCATCGACGTGGCGCCGGTTTCCTGGCCGATCGGCATGGGCCGCGACTTCATCGGCGCCTATGACCTGCTCAACGACCGGCTGGAGATCATGGACCGCGCCGACCGCAACAAGGTGGCCGAGTCGATCCAGATTTCCGGCCTGGACGATCCCAAGCTGGCCGAGCATGTCCCGGCCGAGCAGCTGGAGAAGCTGCGCGAAGAGCTGGAGATGGCGCGCGAACTGCTGCCCGCCTTCGACCGCAAGTCCTTCCTGGAAGGGCACATGACGCCGATCTGGTTCGGCTCGGCGATCAACAGCTTCGGCGTCAAGGAGCTGATGACCGGCATCGGCGAGTTCGGCCCGCAGCCGCAGCCGCAAAACGCCGCCGAGCGCCAGATCGCCCCCGAGGAAAATCCGGTGACCGGCTTCGTCTTCAAGGTGCAGGCGAACATGGATCCCAAGCACCGCGACCGCGTGGCCTTCGTGCGCCTGGCCTCGGGACATTTCGAGCGCGGGATGAAACTGCTGCATGTGCGGTCCAAGAAGCCGATGGCGGTCTCGAACCCGGTGCTGTTCCTGGCCGCCGACCGCGAACTGGCCGAGGAGGCCTGGGCCGGCGACATCATCGGCATCCCGAACCACGGCCAGTTGCGCATCGGCGACGCGCTGACCGAGGGCGAGGCGCTGCGCTTCACCGGCATCCCCAGCTTTGCGCCCGAGCTTCTGCAGACCGTGCGCGCGGGCGATCCGATGAAGGCCAAGCACCTGGAAAAGGCGCTGATGCAATTCGCCGAGGAGGGCGCGGCCAAGGTGTTCAAGCCGATGATAGGCTCGGGCTTCATCGTCGGCGTGGTGGGTGCGCTGCAATTCGAAGTGCTGGCGAGCCGCATCGAGCTGGAATACGGCCTGCCGGTGCGCTTCGAGTCCTCGCAATTCACCAGCGCGCGCTGGGTCTCGGGGCCCAAGGACAAGGTCGACGCCTTCGCCAATGCCAACAAGGGGCACATGGCGCAGGACCATGACGGCGATCTGGTCTATCTGACCCGGCTGCAATGGGACATCGACCGCGTCGGGCGCGACCATCCCGAGCTGAAGCTGACGGCGACGAAGGAGATGATGGTGTAGGCGCCCGTCCCGGCAAAAGCCCGGCTTGTCCGGCGGGCTGCGGTGCGTGCGTGTCGCTCCCGGTTCCTGAACGGCGCGCAGAGCCCTTTGCGGACGGCCTGGCGGAAGTTAGCATAGGCCATTGTATGTGGAGAAAAGACACATGTTGGCTTTGACGTCGCTCCGGCTTGTGAGCGTGGCGCTATGAATATTTCCGATGTGGGCCTCACTCTCGTTGGCAGTGGAATTCTGGCATTTGTCCCAATTTCATTAGCATATTGCTTTCAGAGGGCGCTGTTGCGCAAATGAGCTGGCGACCGCAGTTCTCCTTTCGCCGGACACACTTATTGCCTTGCCACAGTGACCGGGATGCCGAGGGCTGTGAAGCGGTTCATGACTGCCGCGCGGATCTGGACCTCGGCCCCCTGGCGGTCGAAGTCCCGTGACCTCAGCCGCAGGCCGAGCGGCTTCATGCAGTGCATTTTCGACCCGGCCGTGTCCGGCTTCCATGGCCTCGCATTCCGTCTCGGTGGCATGACCGCCGCTGCACTGCGGGCCGCGATAGCGTCATGGCAGCCCGCCTGTCGTAGGCACCGTCGGCCGCGACCGTGGCGATCTCCGCGTCCGCCGGGATCTGGGCGAGCAGGTCCGGCAGCATCGGAGCATCGCCGACATTGCCTGAAGTGACTTCCACCGCCCGGATCTCGAGCGTTTCCTCGTCGATCCCGAGATGGATCTTGCGCCAAACCCTTCGTTTCGAGCCGCCATGCTTGCGCCTGTGCCACTCTCCTTCGCCCTCCACCTTGATGCCGATGCTGTCGACGGGCAGGTGTCACGGCCCCTTGGAACCGCGAAATGGAAGTGACGACCTCCAAGGTCTTCTGCCGCCGGAAAAGGGTGCTGAAGTCCGGCACGGCCCAGCCGCGCCCCGAGAGTTCCGGAAGGCGTGCCACGAAGCCGGTGGCCTGGCGGAGCGGCAGGCCGAAGAGAACCTTGATGGTCAGGCAGGCCTGGATCGCAGCGTCGCTGTAGGCTTGCTGGCGGCCACGCCGCCCTGACGGCACGGCTGCCCACGGCATCAAGGGATCGAACCAGACGGTCAGAGATCCGCGCTGCCTCAGCGCCTGGTTGTACGCGTGCCAGTTGGTGGTCTTGGAGGTCGGCTTCCGAGCTCTGCTCATGCCATTCGGCTACGACATTGGATTCCCGAGGTGAATCTCAGGCATCCTTTGTGAAACAAGGCCGCCTGGTGGCGAAGCCGGTCAGCGGGTCCAGCGCGACGATGCCGCTGCCGTCCAGCGGATAGGGACCGATGTCGCGGCCGATGCGGTCGGGGTCGCCCGAGCGGTCGATCAGCCATTGCACCGCGCCCGGCAGCGCATCGGCCGCCGCCGGGCCGGTGCCGAGAAGGCAGGCGATCAGCCGCGCCAGCAGAGCGGCGCTTCGCGTCACACCTCGGTTCCCAGCAGCTCGCGGGCGATCTGCAAGACGATGGGGCGGGCCTCGGTCTCGGTCATGCCGGGGCGCAGGCGGGGGTCGTAGAGGATCTTCAGCAGCAACTCGTCATGCCGGGTCAGATAGGCGAATTCCTCGTCGTCGTTGAAGATCGAGGGGCGCACGCGCGGGCTGTCATTGGCCAGGCCCATGCCCTGCGCCAGTTCCTCGTGGATGCAGGAGCGGCGCAGGCGCGGCGGCAGCTCGGCCCGGATCAGCGCCACCGCCTGGGCATAGGTCGGGGCGTTGCCGTTGGAATAGGCGAAGACCGTGCAATAGTTCTGCGGCGCCAGGTCGCGCAGCGCGGCGATGTCGGCGGGCGGGATCCCCGGCACCAGCGAGGAGAGGCGCGGGCCGATGGCGCGGCGCTCGTCCTCGTTCAGGACCAGCACGTTGAAATTGCCTGCGGCGGCGGTCAGCGCCACCGGCTGGCCGCTGATGCGCTGCAGGCGCGCGGCGAAGCCGGCCACCTCGGCGCGGTCGCGGGCGCGCTGGGCCGGGGCGACCGAATCGCCGAATTCCAGCCGCACCCGCACCGGCTGCTGCCAGCGCCGCAAGGGTGCCGCCACCGGGCGCGAGACCAGCTTGCCGCCGTCGCGCACATATTCGTCATGCAGCGCCACCTCGATGAAGTCCTCGGCCAGCTTTTCCGGGGTCAGCGCGATCTCGGTGCCGGGATCGGTGCGCAGCCGGCCGCGGGCGATCAGCGTCTCCTCGATGCCGGCGAGATAGTCGCGCATGTTGCGGCTGGCGGGCGAGGCGGCGGCGGCCTCGGCCCGGGCGGTGGCGGCGCGGGCATTCTCGGCGCGTTCGCGGCGCAGCGCGGCCTGATCGACCGGCGGCTCGGGCCGGTCGGGGGGCGGCGGCGCCT
>NZ_JAEHFP010000021.1 GCF_016446475.1 Paracoccus binzhouensis
GGCGGCGCCGGCGCGGCCGACGCGCTCGCGCCGGGCCTCGGCCCGGGTCTTGATCCCGCGCGCCGCGCCCGAGGACAGCCGCGCCCCGCGATCCACCGCATGCAGCGCCAGGATGCGGGCGGTGGCCAGCCCGTCGCGCAGGAAGCCGCGGATCGCGGTCAGTTCCTTGCGGTCGAAGCCCAGCACGAAGGCCAGGAAGGCCAGCGCGCCCGCCGCGGTCAGCAGCGCCAGCACCTTGATGGCGACGGATGCCTTCATCGGCATGGCCGAGAGCATGCCACCCATCAGCATGTCGCCCAGATGCCCGCCCAGGCCGAAGCTTTGCGTCCAGTCCGGGGGCGGGGTCATCGAGGTGGCATAGATCGACACCAGCACCATGGCGATGGGCAGGAAGATGCCGCGCATGATGCGTTCCTCGCCCCGGTGCAGCATCAGCCGCAGGCCCCAGCCCACGGCACCGACGACCAGCACCCAGGTGCCGTAGCCGGTGATCATGAACAGCGCCGAGGCGACATAGGCGCCGAAGCGGCCCAGGTAGTTCTGCGCCGGCTGGTCGGTCGCCGACATGAAGCTGGGATCGTCCGGGGAATAGCTGACCAGCATCATCGCGATCAGCACGCCCAGGATGACCAGGCCCGCGCCCAGCAGCTCCTTGCCGCGCCGTTCCAGCGCCGCCTGCGTGCTCTGGTCGAATAGCGGATCGCGGTGTTTCGCCTGCCAGCTCGCCATGCGTCAATCCCCTTGATACAAACAGTTTTTCAGGCGGTTCAGCGCCGCCTCGGTCTGGTCCGCCGGGGCGACCAGCGCCACGCGGATGAAATTCCGGCCCGGATTGCCGTCCTGGCCGTCGCGGGCCAGATAGGCGCCGGGCAGCACTTGGATGCCGGCCTCGGCCCAAAGCTTCCTGGCCGCCGCCTCGCCGTCGCCGACGCTTTCCGGCACCGGCAGCCACAGGAAGAAGCCGCCCGCGACCGGCTGATAGCCCGGCACATTGCCCAGCACCCGGTCGGCGATGGCGTATTTCTGCTGATAAAGCGCGCGGCTGGCCTCGACATGGCCCTCGTCGCCCCAGGCCATGGCGCTGACCCGCTGCACCGGCAGGGGCAGGGGGGCGCCGGCATAGCTGCGCAGCCGCCGCATCTGCGCGATCTGTGCCGCGCCGCCCGCCGCGAAACCCGAGCGCAGCCCCGGCAGGTTCGAGCGTTTCGACAGCGAGTTGAACATCACCACCCGGTCGGGCAGGCCCATGCGCGTCGCCACGGCCAAGGCGCCGGGCGGCGGCGCGTCGCGCCAGATCTCGGAATAGCATTCGTCGGAAAACACCAGGAAATCGTGCTTTTCGGCCAGCGCGATCAGCTCCTCGAGATAATCCTCGGAGGCGATGCTGCCCTGCGGATTGGCGGGCGAGCACAGATAGGCCACGGTGGCGCGGTCCAGCACTGCGGCGGGCAGGTCGGCAAAGCGCGGCAGGTGGCCGGTTTCCGGAGTGGCGGGCACGAAGACGGGCTCGGCGCCCACTGCCGCCGCGGCGACGGCATAGACCTGATAGAAGGGGTTCGGCACCAGGATCGCCGGGCGCTGGCCGTTCTTGCGTTCCGGCGCCAGCGCCAGGGCGGCGTTGAACAGCCCCTCGCGCGTGCCGTTCAGCGCCATGATCCGTTCGGGCGCGACATCCAGCCCGTGCCGGCGCTTCAGCCAGCCCGAGATCGCCGCCAGCAGCTCGGCCGTCCCCTCGTTTGAGGGGTATTTGCCGAAATCGGCGATGCTCTCGGCCATGACCGGGCCGACGAAATCCGGCAGCGCATGGCGCGGCTCGCCGATGGTCAGGATCAGGGGATCACCCCCGGGCTCGATGCCCGCGAGCAGTTTCCGCAGGCGCGGAAACGCGTAATCCGGCAGGTTCGAGAACCGCTCGGGAATTGCCATGACTGCCTCTCATTCGGGGTCGTTGCGCCCCGTTCGCCGGCAAGATTACCGGCAATCCCCCCATGCGTCCAGAGTTTCGCGGCCGCGCCCCATCGGTTTGCCGGGAATTTTCCCAAGAAATCCGGGGTTCAGCGCAGGGCGGCCTCGGCCGCGGCGGCGGCGGCCAGCAGGGCGCGGTCCTGGCCCGGGCGGCCCATCAGCATGATCCCGCAGCCCGGATGGCCGGTCGGCAGGCTGATCGAGGGCAGGTTCAGCAGGTTGCCGATGCGGGTGTTGCGCAAGGTCAGCAGGTTCTCGCGCGCGAAGAAATCCGGCTCGGTCAGCAGCCGGTCCACCGGCGGCGGCAGGATCGGCGCGGTCGGCAGGATCACCGCGTCGAAGCCGGCGACCAGCTGGCTCCAGCCGGCGCGCAGCCGGGCCAGCTCCTCCCAGCCGCCGACATAGGTGGCGGCCAGCACTTCCTTGCCGCTGCGGAAGCGGTCCAGGATCGGCGGATACATCAGCTCGGGCGCGTCCTCGATCTGGTCGCACCAGAGGCCATAGGCCTCGGGGGCGAACAGGATCGCGGCCAGCGCCATCGCCTCGGCCACGCAGGGCGGCGCGGCATGGGCGATGCGGGCGCCGGCGCGGGCCAGCCGGCCCACCGCATCCTCGAAGGCCGCGACCGGCGCCTCGCGCGCCTCGTCGAAGGGCACGCCGTCCAGCACCATCAGCCGCAACCCGGCCGGGCCGGTGTCGGAAAGGTCCGGCGCATTCTCGCCGCGCAGCACCGCGAAAAGCTCGGCGCAATCCTCGACCGTGCGGGCGATGGGGCCGGCCACGTCGAAGCGCGGGCACAGCGGCACGATGCCCTCGCCGCGCAAGGCGCCGGTGGTGGGCTTGAAGCCGACGAGGCCGTTCCAGGCCGCCGGCACCCGGATCGAGCCGCCGGTGTCGCTGCCGATCGCCGCCGCCGCCAGCCCCAGCGCCACCGACACCGCCGCGCCGGAACTGGACCCGCCGGGCGCCAGGGCCGGGTCGATGCTGTTCGGCGGCGTCGCGGTCATCGGGTTCACGCCCAGGCCGGAAAAGGCCAGCTCGGTCATGTGGGTCTTGCCCAGGCAGACCAGGCCGTCCAGCGTGGCGCCGGCCAGGATGGCGGCGTCGCGTTCCGGCACCCGCCCGGCCAGCAGGCGCGAGCCGGCCTCGGTCGCGATGCCGGCGCTGTCGATATTGTCCTTCCAGCTGATCGCCACCCCGTCCAGCAATCCGCGCCGCAGCCCGGCGCGGGCGCGGTCATGGGCGGCGACGGCTTCGGCGCGGGCGCGTTCCGGGGTCAGCCGGGCGTAGATGCGCTTGCCATAGGGGTGGCGCGCCGCGGCCTCGAGATAGGCTTCGGCCTGTTCGACCGGGCTGATCAGCCCGGCAAGGATCGCCCGCCCCTGTTCCGCCGCCGACGCCCTGAGCCAATCCATCTGCTTCCCCGACATTCCTGCACAGCCAGTCCGGGCTCAGGCTAGCCCGGCGCGGGGGCGCCCGCAATGGCGCATGGCGCGCGGCTTTGCTACATGGACATTGTTCAGGCGACAGGCATAGTGCGGGCCATGATGACGGATTTCGACGTGGTGATCGCCGGCGGCGGGCTGAACGGCCCGGCCCTGGCGCTGGCGCTGGCGGATGCCGGCCTGACCGTGGCCGTGGTGGACGCGCGCCCCGCCGACGCCCGCGCCGGCGAGATCTTCGACGGCCGCGCCTATGCGCTGGCCCTGGCCTCGCAGCGGCTGCTGGCGGCGCTGGGGCTGTGGCGCGATCTGGCGGACAACGCGCAGGAGATCCGCAGGGTCGAGGCCACGCAAGGCGCGCCCGGCGACGGCCCCGGTCCCTTCGGCCTGCATTTCGACGGCGCCGAGATCGAAGAGGGCCGGCTGGGCTACATGCTTGAAGACAGGTTCCTTTATCGGGCTCTGCTGGCCGCGATGCGGGACCGGGTGACGCACCTTCCGGGCGTTTCGGTCACCGCGCAGCAGGCCGAGGGCGCGGCCATGCGGGTGGCGCTGTCGGATGGCCGCGACCTGCGGGCCCGGCTGCTGGTGGGCGCCGACGGCCGGCAATCGGGCGTGGCCGAGCGCGCCAGCATCCGCCGCATCGGCCGCGACTATGGCCAGATCGCGCTGGTCGCGGCGGTCGATCACGACCTGCCGCATCACGGCACCGCGCATCAGTATTTCATGCCCACCGGCCCGCTGGCCATCCTGCCGCTACCGGGCAATCGCAGCTCGATCGTCTGGTCCGAGGCCGAGACCCAGGCCCGCGCCGTCATCGCCCTGCCGGACGCGGAATTCCTGGCGGCGCTGCGCCCGCGCTTCGGCGATTTCCTGGGCGAGATCCGGCTGGCCGGGCCCCGATTCTCCTATCCGCTGAACCTGACCCTGGCCGAGCGCTATGTCGATGCGCGCCTGGCGCTGGTCGGCGACGCGGCGCATGGCGTGCATCCGGTGGCGGGGCAGGGGCTGAACCTGGGCCTGCGCGACGTGGCGGCGCTGGCCGAGGTTCTGGTCGCCGCCCGCCGCCGCGGCGAGGATATCGGCGCCGAGCTGGTCCTGGCACGCTACCAGGACTGGCGGCGGCCGGACGCGACGGCGCTGGCGCTGGGTATGGACGGGGTGAACGCGCTGTTTTCCAACGCCAATCCGCTGCTGCGCGCCGCGCGAGAGATCGGCATGGGCCTGGTCGATGCCATCCCGCCGCTGCGGCGCGGCTTCATGCGCCAAGCGGCGGGGCTGAGCCTCGATCCGATGCCGCGGCTGCTGACCGGCCGGCGGCTGTAAGGCACCTCCCGCAGAATCGGGCGCCGGCTTGCGCCCGGGGATGCCCGAAGGAACGCTCACGCCGCCGTCAGCGTTGAAAGGCCGCGCATCCAGCGAACGTGATGTGCAAGACATCCAAGGATCGGTATCATTCCGCCCATGAAACTGAAAACGCTCGCCCTTGCGCCCGTCCTGTGCCTTGCCATGGCTTTCCCCGCCCTGGCTGAGAAGATCCCGCTGAACGAGATCTCGCGCTATCTCAACGGCCTGAAGACCGCCACGGCGGATTTCACCCAGGTGAATGCCGATGGCTCCATCTCGACCGGGGTGCTCTATATCCACCGCCCGAACCGGGTGCGGTTCGAATACAAGGGCGATCGCACCTTGGTGCTGGCCTCGGCCGGGCAGGTGGCGGTGTTCGACGGCAAGACCCGCAGTGCGCCGCAGCAATATCCGCTGTCCAAGACGCCGCTGTCGCTGATCCTGGCGCCGAACATCGACCTGGGCCAGGCGCGAATGGTGACCGGCTATGCCGAGAAGAAGAACACCACCGTGGTGACCGCGCAGGATCCGCAGCATCCCGAATATGGCAATATCCAGATGGTCTTCACCGCCAACCCGACGCAGCTGCGGCAATGGGTGGTGACCGACGATGCCGGCCGGCGCACCACGGTGATCCTGGGCGACATGAGGACCGGCCTGTCCTTCAAGCCCTCGACCTTCGTCATCGAGAACGAGATCGCCCGCCGCCGCTGAAGGCCGCGGGCGCCGCGCCCGTGAAACGGCCGGCATGGGTATTTGCAAAACGGAAAAGACGCCAGGGCGTCCGCGCGGGTCTTTCCGTTTCCCAAATACCCATTTGCAGCCGCGCCGCTGCGGGCGGCCGCCGGCCGGGTCAGCGGCAGGAGGCGAGCTGCATGCGGTAAAGCTCGGCCCGGGTCTGGACCTTGCCGGCCACGTTCATCAGCCAGGGCTTGGAACTGTGCGAGCCGCGGGCGAAGCCGTTGCGGCCCTCGTGATAAGCCAGGTATTGCGCGCCGGCATCCCATTTCGAGATGCCCAGCATCCGCGCCGAATCGTTCATGTACCAGCCCATGAAATCGGTGGCGTCGCGGATGTCGTCGCGTCGGGCGCGGCGGTTGCCGGTCTGCCGGCGGTAATCGTCCCAGGTGTCGTCCAGCGCCTGGCTGTAGCCATAGGCCGAGCTTTGCCGGCCCATCGGGATGATCCCCAGCGCATAGCGATGCGGCGTGCGCGCATCGCCGATGAATTTCGATTCCTGGTGGATGGTCGCCATCTGCACATGCACCGGCACGCCCCAGCGTCGCTCGGCCGCCTTCATCGCCCGCATATAGGCGGGGCGCTCTGCCGCCAGGGCGCAGGCGTTGTCCAGATTGCGCGGTGCCTTGTAGTTTCCGCCCCCTCCGCAAGAGGCCACCAGCCCGACAATGGCGAGCTTGAGAAACCTGTTCATACTGCCCTCATGTTTTTTGCAGGCAGCTTAAGCGAATTTTCGGGTGCGGCGCAAATGACAAAGCCTCGACCGCGCCTAGCTGGGCAGGACCGAGACCGATTTCACGATGGCATGGCAGGCGCTGCCGGGCTGCAATTCCAGTGCCTTGACCGAGCGCGGCGTGACTTGCGCGAGCATCCGCTCATTCCCCAGCGCCAGCTGCACCAGCCCGCCTTCGACCCGGGTCACCCTGACCGGCAGCACGTTCAGCGCCGAGAGGCCCTGCGGCGCCGCGCGCGCCAGGATCACCTCATGCGCCAGGATCCGCAGCCGCAGCACCCGGCCGGGCGGCAGGTCCGGTTCCGGCAGCAGCATCGGCCCGCCGGCGGTGGCAAGGCGGATCATGCCGTCGGGCTCCCGCCCCTCGACCGTGGCGCGGATCAGCGCCCCGGCCTCGCGCGCGCCCAGTTGCGGGGCCAGTTCCGGATCGGCCAGGATCTCGGCCAGCGGGCCGGAATGGGTGACGCGGCCCTGCCGCATCAGCACCACCGTGGTCGCCAGCCGCAGCACCTCGGGGACCGAATGGCTGACATAGAGGATCGGCAGCCGGATCTCGTCGCGCAGGCGCTCCAGCCAGGGCATGATCTCGGCCTTGCGGGCCTCGTCCAGCGCCGCCAGCGGTTCGTCCATCACCAGCAGCGCCGGGCCCGACAGCAGCGCCCGGCCGATGGCGACGCGCTGGCGCTCGCCCCCCGACAGTGTGCCGGGGCGGCGCGCAAGCAGCGGCCCCAGCGCCAGCATCTCGACGATGCGGTCGAAGTCGCGCGCCGCGCCGCGCCGCCAGCGCGAGGGATAGCGCAGGTTTGCCGCCGCCGTCATATGCGGAAACAGCCGCGCGTCCTGGAACACGCAGCCGATGCGCCGGGCCTGCGGCGAAAGGTTCGTCCTGCCGTCGAACAGCACCCGCCCTTCCAGCGCGATCCGGCCCTGGTCGGGGCGCAAGAGCCCGGCAATGGCGTTGATCGCCGTGCTTTTCCCGCAGCCCGAGGGACCGAACAGCGCCGTCACCCCGCCCGGCGCCTCGAAGGCGACATCCAGCGCCAGGCCGGGAAAGCGGTGGCGAAACGCGACCTCCAGCATCAGCGCCGCCCCGACATGCGCGCCGACATGCGCCATGCCAGCCATTCCGAGACCAGCACCGCCGCCATGGCGATCACCACCGAGACCAGCACCAGCCGCAGCGCCGCCGCATCGCCCGAGGGCACCTGCAGCAGCGCATAGATGGCCGAGGGCAGCGTCTGGGTCTGGCCGGGAATGTTCGAGACGAAGGTGATGGTGGCGCCGAACTCGCCCATCGCCTTGGCGAAGCCCAGCGTGGCGCCGGCCAGGATGGCCGGCAGGATCAGGGGCAGGGTCACGGTCAGGAAGATCCAGGCCCGCGGCGCGCCCAGCGTGGCGGCTGCCTGTTCCAGTTTGGGGTCCACCGCCTCGAAGCCCAGGCGGATGGCGCGCACCATCAAGGGAAAGCCCATGATGCCGCAGGCCAGCGCCGCGCCGGTCCAGCGAAAGGCGAAGATGATGCCCAAGGGCTTCAGCAGGCTGCCCACCGGCCCCTGCGTCCCGAAGGTGATCAGCAGCAGATAGCCGGTGACGACCGGCGGCAGGATCAGCGGCAGGTGCACGAGGCCGCTGACGAGGCCATGCCCGGGAAAGCGCCGCCGCGCCAGCAGCCAGGCGATGGCGACGGCAAAGGGCAGGCTGGCAAGCGTGGCGACGCCGGCCACCCGCAGGGACAGGCGCACGGCCTGCCATTCCTGAGGGCCAAGCCAGTCGGTCGGGATCATTGCGTGACGGTGAAGCCTTGCGATTCAAAGATCGACTTTGCCGGCGCCTGCGACAGGCTGTCAAGGAAGGCGCCCGCCTGCGGCGTGTCGGCGGCCCTGGTCACGGCGCCCGGATAGGTGATCTTGTCATGGCTGTCGGCGGGGAAGGTGGCGATCACGCCCACGCCCGGCTCGGCCACCGCGTCGCTGCCATAGACGATGCCCAACGGCGCCTCTCCGGTGGCGACCAGCTTCAGCGCGGCGCGGACGTTGTCGGCCTGCGCGACCTGGCCCTGGACCTGGTCCCAGAGGCCCAGCGAGGTCAGCGCCGCCTTGCCGTATTGCCCGGCAGGCACGGAATCGACCAGCGCCATGGCCAGCTTGCCGTCGCCCAGCAGGGCGGGCAGTTCGGTCACCGGCGCCTCGGCCGGCTTGCCGGTGCCGACCAGCACCAGCGTGTTGCCCAGCAGGTCCTTGCGCGTGGCGGGGTCGATGTCGCCCGATGCCTGCACCGCATCCATCCAGTCGGTCGAGGCCGAGATGAACAGGTCGGCCGGCGCACCCTGCTGGATCTGCTTGGCCAGCTGCGAGCTGCCGGCATAGGAGACCACCACGGTATCGTCATGATTCTTCTGCCAATCGGCAGCGATCGCGTCCAATGCGTCCTTGAGGCTGGCGGCGGCGAAGACGGTGATCTCGTCGGCCTGCGCGGCGGGGGAAAGCGCGATCAGGGCGGCGGCAAGGAAAGACAGGCGCATCGGGATGGTCCATTCGTTATGGTTCAATGGACATAACCAAGTGGCTGGACGTCTGGCAACCGTTATTTACGTTGAAACAGATCGCTGCCCGGCGCGCAGCCGCGCCAGTTGCCCGGCGCCCTGGTCGCGCAGCAGCGTCTCCAGCGCGCGGTAATCGGCCAGCACCTGCCGGCCCCGTTCGGTCAGCTGGGCGCCGCCGCCCTTGGCGCCGCCGCGGCTGCTGTCGACAAGGGGTGCGTCGAAATGCGCATTCATCTCCTCGACCAGCGACCAGGCGCGGCGATAGCTCATCTTCATGCGCCGCCCGGCGGCCGAGATCGAGCCTTCCTCGTCAATGCCTTGCAGCAGGTCGGCCTTGCCGCGCCCGAAGGTCAGGCCGGACTCGAAATGCAGGCGGAGGCTGAGCCGGGGATCGTTCGTCATGGCCGCATCTTGCCCGGTTTCCGCAACGTTGCAAGAGGCCGGGTCTTTTCCGTTCGCCGTGGCGCGGCTACGAGTCATAAAATTCCAGCATGACCGGAGGAATCATGTCCGAGAACGAAATCGTCATCCTGTCCGGGGCGCGCACGGCCATCGGCACCTTCGGCGGCAGCCTGGCGGGCGTGCCGCCGATCCAGCTGGCCGCGACCGTGACCCGCGCAGCGATCGAGCGCGCGGGCATCGGCGCCGATCGCATCGGCACCGTGGTCTTCGGCCATGTGCTGAACACCGAGCCGCGCGACATGTATCTGTCGCGCGTGGCGATGCTGGAAGCCGGGGTGCCCGACACCACGCCGGCGATGAACGTGAACCGGCTCTGCGGCTCGGGGGCGCAGGCCATCGTTTCGGCCGCGCAGGCGCTGATGCTGGGCGATGCGGATTTCGCCGTGGCGGGCGGCGCGGAATCGATGAGCCGCGCGCCCTATGCGGTGCCCGCGGCGCGCTTCGGCGCCAAGATGGGCGACGTGCAGATGCTCGACATGATGGTCGGGGCGCTGACCTGCCCGATGGGCACCGGCCATATGGGCGTGACGGCCGAGAACGTCGCGCGCGAGCACGACATCTCGCGCCGGGCGCAGGACGAATTCGCGCTGGAAAGCCAGAAGCGCGCCGCCGCCGCCATCGCCGAGGGCCGCTTCAAGGAACAGATCGTGCCCATCGAGATCAAGACCCGCAAGGGCATGGTGGCCTTCGATACCGACGAGCACCCGAAGGCGACGGATCTGGAGAAACTGGCCGGGCTGAAGGCGGTGTTCCAGAAGGACGGCACGGTCACCGCCGGCAATGCCTCGGGGATCAACGACGGCGCGGCGGCGCTGGTGCTGGCCCGGGCCGAGGCAGCGCAGACGGCGGGGGCCAGGCCGCTGTTCCGGGTGCTCGGCTATGCGGTGGCCGGCGTGCGGCCCGAGGTCATGGGCATCGGCCCGGTCCCGGCGGTTCAGGCGTTGCTGCAGCGCACCGGCCTGAAGGTGGGCGATTTCGACGTGATCGAATCGAACGAGGCTTTCGCGGCGCAGGCCTTGGCGGTGAACAAGGGGCTGGGCCTTGATCCCGCCCGCGTGAACCCGAACGGCGGCGCCATCGCGCTGGGCCATCCGGTCGGCGCGACCGGCGCCATCGTCACCGTCAAGGCCATGTACGAGCTGATGCGCACCGGCGGCCGCAAGGGCCTGATCACCATGTGCATCGGCGGCGGCCAGGGTATCGCGCTGGCCATCGAGCGTATCTGATTCCGTTTCGACCCGGCCTCCCATCGGGGCCGGGTTTCTGTCTGCCGCGCCGCATGAGTATTTATGGAACGAAGAAGCGCTGGTTTGGCTTCTTCGTTCCAGAAATACTCAAAGAGCCTCTCCAGCCTTACCAAGCGTCCCGGTCGTGAGCCGATCACAAGGACAGGCGACAAGGCATGCGGCTGAAATGGAACGGGCCGCTCTGCTGGAGAACGGCCCGCGAGATCCACGGAGATGGTCCGGTTAGGGTTGGTGCCCACCGTCCCAGCCAAGGTTTACGACCCTTGGGGCTGCCCTCAGGCCACGGCCCCCCTGACTGTCCCGACACCTCTCTCCAATATCACTCTCGACACTGGACCACCTCCTTTCAATAAGTTGCCGTATGGGTTCAGCCTGCCACAGAACCATTGACAGTCAATGAATTTGCGCGCGGCGCTGGATCAAATTTCCGACGACGATGCGGAACGGCACGAGCGCCACCACTGCCTGCGCAAGCTTCACCGAACAGTCCGCGACGGCCAGGGAAACCCAGAGCGGCTGCACCGGGCCATGACCCAGCAGCGGAACCAGCTCATTTGCCCAGGAAACATCGTCCCCGGGGAAGATCGGCGTCAGCTGCGCGGCAAAGGCGATGCTGAAGAAGACGGCAGTATCGAAGATCGAGCCGGCGACGCTGGCCGCCAGGGGTGGTAGCCACCAGTTGTATTTTCGCAACTGGTTGAAGACGGCAATGTCCATCAGCTGCGCCGAAAGGAAGGCCGCGCCCGAGGCGACGGCGATGCGCAGCGTGGTCTTGTCCATGCCGGCGGCGACCAGCGAGCACAGCACGCCGGTCACGAAGCCGGCATAGACCACCTTGCGCGCGGCCGCCGGGCCATAGACCCGGTTCATGATGTCGGTCACCAGGAAGGCGACCGGATAGGTCAGCGCCCCCCAGGTCAGCCAGGCGCCCAGCAGGTGCTGGACCAGGATGTTCGAGGCCACCACGACGATGGCCATGGCGATGACGCCGGGAAGGAGGCGGGGCATGTCTGGTTTTCCGTTTTGGCAAGGTCGCGGAGACTCGGCCCCGTCCGGGGCAAGGCCGCATAAGGCCGTCCGGGGCTTCTGTCAATGTTCTTCTGCAGGCCCGTGGTGCGGCCCGGGCCGGCAAAGCCTATTCCGCCACCCGGTATTCCACCAGTTCGGTGCGCTGCAGCCAGCCGAAATTGTCGTCCGAGATCAGGGTGATGCGGATGCCCTGCCCGTCGTGCCAGACCGAGATCCCCTCGAGGTTGTCATATTGCAGCGGCCGCGATTCCAGCAGCACCCTTTCGTTCGAGACGCCGCTGTCCGACAGGTCGAAGCGGCGGATGCGGGCGCGAAAGCCCAGGAGGCCCTTGAAGTCGCGCTCGAGCAGGTAGAAGCGCCCGTCCGGGCCGATATCGGCGCCGACCGCCAGCCAGTCGCCCGAGCGCGGGATCGAGAAGGGCTGGTCCCATTTGCCGTCCCGCCAGCGCCAGACCGGGAAGGGCCGGGTCAGCGCCCCGGACCGTTCGGGCAGGGTCAGGAGCGTGCCGTTGGGCAGGATCGCCAGCGCCTCCAGCGAGGAATTGCGCTGCATGGTCTTGAAGGCGGGCGGCCGGGGCAGGGGCTTGGCAGGGCTGTCGGGCGTGTCGTGACGGGCGATGCGGGTCAGCCCCTCGAAGCTGACCCAGATCGTGCCGTCGGGCGCGATGGCCAGCCCCTCGCTGTCGCCCTGCCAACCGGGTTTCAGCGGCTTGCCGGCGCTGTCGCGCAGCCGGGCGCGGCCGGCCAGCTCCAGCCCGCGGATGCGGCCCTGGGCGTCGCGTTCGACGCTGCCCCAGCGGATGGTGGCGCGGTCCGAGAGCGCGGTGAAGCGGCTGCCGTCGGCGCTGATCTCGATGCCCGAGAAGCCGCCAAAGCTTTCGTCCTGCAGCTGCCAGACATAGGTCGCGACGTAATCGACGCGCGGCGCCGGGGGGGCCGGATCGGCCGCGCAGGCCGAGGAGGCAGAGAGCAGCAGCAGCGACAGCGCAAGGCTCGGCAGGCGGCGGGGCCGCCCTCCTGCCAAGCCGCCGGCCGGGCCGCCGCGCCCTAGCGGGCGGTGGCGACGACCTGGCATTGACGGGGCATCTCGCTCAGCCGGAAGCTGCGGGGGTGGCGATAGTTCGGATCGGGCGGCACCGGCTTGACCCGGCTGGGATCGATGCGGTTCTTGATCCATTCTGCCGCCTCGGCGCAGCCGTCACCGGGGGGCGGCGCGTCCTGCTGTTGGCAGACCGAGCCCGCCGGGCAGGCCAGCCGGACGTGGAAGTGATAGTCGTGGCCGCCCAGCGGCCGGATCTTGCGCAGATAGCTGCGGTCGCCGGTCTCGGCCTGGCACATGGCCAGCTTGGCGACGGGATCGACGAAGATGCGCTCGACCCGCGGGTCGCGGGCGGCGGCGCGCATGATCGCCATGTGCCCGCCGCTCCACAGGGCCGAGGGCGCGGTGCCGGCCTTGTTCACCACCGATTGCGACGAGATCCTTTCGCGCTGCGCCGCGGTCAGGCGCAGGCTTTGCGGCGGCAGCATCCAGATGTCGGCGTCAAGCCCGGACTGGTGGCTGGCATGGCCCGAGGTCATCGGCCCGCCGCGAGGCTGGCCCATGTCGCCGATATAAAGCCCCTGCCAGCCGACCTGGCGCGCGGCCTGCGACAGGCCGATCAGGAAGCTGACCAGCTCGGGATGGCCCCAGTTGCGGTTCCGCGACAGGCGCATGGCCTGCCAGGTCGGGCCGGATTCCGGCAGCTGCACGGCGCCCGAGACGCAGCCCTTGGAATAGAACCCGATCGAGACCGGGGCGCCGCCGGTCGGGCCGGGGACGGCACCGAAGACGCTGCGGGCCAGCGGGTCGGCCCCGGCGGGCTGCGTCAGGCCAAGCCCGGTCAGCGCCAGCACGACGGCGGTCAGGAATTTGCGGATCACTGCTCGGCCCCTCCTTCTGCTTTGACCCAGCCTAGCAGAACCAGCGCCAGAAGGAACATCACGATGAGCGGAGAGATGCCGAGCCGTTGGCTTCCGGTCACATCCGTCACCACGGCGACCAGCAGCGGCGCCAGGAAGGCCGTCGCCTTGCCCGACAGCGCGTACAGGCCAAAGGCCTCGGTGGCGCGCTCGGGCGTGGTGTGGCGCACCATCATCGTGCGGCTGGCCGATTGCAGCGCGCCGCCGGCGCCGCCGATCAGTGCGCCGCACAGGAAGAACAGCGCATCGGGCAGGCGCGAGCCCTGGGCCAGCGGCAGGCCCAGGACCTGCTCGCGGCTCATGCCGGTCAGCAGGATGCAGACCAGGGTCAGCACCAGCGAGCAGGCGACGATGACTGGCTTCGGCCCCCAGCGGTGGTCGGCGCGGCCGCCGATCCAGCTGATGACGGCGGCCGAGACGGCGCTGACCACGCCAAAGACCCCGGCCAGGAAGACCGGCCAGCCCAGCACCGTGCCGGCATAGACGCCGCCGAAGGCGTAAAGCGCGTTCAGCGCATCGCGCGAGAACATCGACGAGGCCAGCCAGGCCGCCAGCGAATGCCGCCAGCGCAGGCTGGCAAGCAGCCGGCCCAGTTCCGCCACGGCCGCGCCAAGCCGCAGCGGCCGGCGCGGCCCCGGCGTCTCGGGCACCCAAAGCGCGAAGGGGAGCATGAAGACCAGATACCACAGCGCGGTGAAGGGCCCCGCTGCCCGCGTGCCCTCGCGCAGCGCCGGATCAAGGCCCAGCACCGGCGCGATGCCCAGCATGGTGTGGCCGGTCCGGGCGTTCTCGGCCAGAAGCAGCAGCACCACGGCCAGCGCGATCACCCCGCCGAGATAGCCGAAGGCGAAGCCCGATCCCGAGATGCGGCCGATGTCCCGATGCGGCGCCAGGCCCGGCAGCAGGGCATTGGTGAAGATGGTGGCGAATTCCATGCCGATCAGCCCGATCCCGAAGCTGACGATGGCCAGATGCAGGTTCGGCTGGTCCGGCACCAGGAACCACAGGCCCCAGGCGCCGGCCATGTAGAAGCCGGAAAAGATCCAGACCCAGACCAGCCGCCGGCCGGTATTGTCGGCGATGGCGCCCAGCACCGGCGCCAGCACCGCGATGATCACCCCGCAGATGCCCAGCCCGTAGCCCCAGAGCGACTGCGCCGCCGCCCCTGCCGCCTCGGGCGTCATGCCCTGCGCGGCATAGTGCTGGCGGGCGACCTCGGCGTAATAGACCGGGAAGATGAAGGTCATCAGCAGCGTCGCGAAGGGCTGGCTGGCCCAGTCGAAGAACCACCAGCCCCAGATGCGCCTGCGTTCCATGATGGTCCCCCGCCCCGTTTGCCGTTCGGGGCGCATAAGGCCCCAGCACGGTCAGGCTGGCAAGTCGGCATTCCGGTCGGCGGCCGCGATCGGCGGCAGCACCGGCGGCCAGGGCCGCTGGGCATCCGCCGCGATCCAGGCCTGCACCCAGCCCGGCAGTTCGGGGCTTTCCGGGTCGCGCCCGGCCGCCTGCATCAGCCGCGCCGGCGCGACGATGCCCTGGGCCGAGGTGATGGCGCCGCGCAGCAGCATGTGGTTGCAGCACTCGCCCGCCCGCCACATGCTTTGCTCCATGTAAAGGAAACGCGCGTCCCAGCCCAAGGTGCGCGAGACCATGGTGAAGCGCTGGAACCCCTTGATCCGCCGCCGGTAGCGCACGGTATTTCCGGCCACGGTGATGCCCCAGCCGTTTTCCCGCATCGTGTCGATGATGCCGGTGCGCACCGCCATGGGCAGCCGGCCGAGGTCGTAAAGCGTCAGCGTGCGGCCGTTGTTCAGCTCGATCCACGGGTCCAGGTCCCAGGGCCAGCAGCGATGGGTCGAGACATGCGCGTCCAGCACCCCGATCCGGGGGCTGCGGCGGAACTTCAGCATCTCCTTGGCAAAGCGGAGCATGGGATACATGGGCGGCGTCCTTCTGCCTTGGGCAACGCCGCGGGGCTAGCGGCGACCCGCCGGGGCGTCAATCGGAACGCTGCGGCCATGCTTGCGGCTTGCGCAAGGCGGATGCCTGCCTTACCTGTCCGGGGAACAGCCGGAAGGGAATGGAATGGGCACGCTCTACGAAGCCTTGATGCTGATACTCGACGTGGTCTGGTTCGTGATGATCGCCCATATCATCATGTCCTGGCTGATCAACTTCCAGGTGCTGAACCTGCGCCAGCCGCTGATCTGGCAGGTCTGGAACGGGCTCAATCGCCTGCTGGAGCCGATCTATGCCCCGGTGCGGTCGATCCTGCCCAATACCGGCGGGCTGGACCTGGCGCCGCTGGTGGTGTTCATCGCCATCATCATCCTGCAGCGCGCGCTCGCCAACAACGCCGGCTGGTTCTACGGCTTCTAGATGTCGGCCGCCCCCCTTCTGCGGCAGGTCTTCGGCTTCGACGCCTTCCGTCCGGGGCAGGAGGAGATCGTCGATGCCGTCGCCTCGGGGCGCGACGTGCTGGCGATCATGCCGACCGGCGGCGGCAAGTCGCTGTGCTACCAGCTGCCGGCGCTGATGCGGGACGGGCTGACGGTGGTGATCTCGCCGCTGATCGCGCTGATGCGCGACCAGGTGCGGGCGCTGACCGAGGCGGGCGTGGCGGCGGCGGCGCTCACCTCCGGCAATTCGGACGAGGAAAACAGCGAGGTCCTGCGGGCCCTCAATGCCCGCGAATTGCGGCTTTTGTATATGGCGCCCGAGAGGCTGGCCTCGGGCGCGACCATCCCGATGCTGCGCCGCGCCGGCGTGCAGGCCATCGCCGTGGACGAGGCGCATTGCGTCAGCCAATGGGGCCACGACTTCCGCCCCGACTACCTGCGCGTGGGCGAATTGCGCCGGGCGCTTTCCGTGCCGCTGGCCGCCTTCACCGCCACCGCCGATGCCGAGACGCGCGAGGAAATCGTCAAGCGCCTGTTCGACGGGGCGCCGCCGCAGATCTTCCTGCGCGGCTTCGACCGGCCGAACATCCACCTGGCCTTCCAGCCCAAGGACGGGCCGCGCCGGCAGATCCTCGACTTCGCCGCCGCGCGCCGGGGCCAGTCCGGCATCGTCTATTGCGGCACCCGCGCCAAGACCGAGACCCTGGCGGCGGCGCTGAACGACGCGGGCCTTGCCGCCGTCGCCTATCACGGCGGCATGGAGGCCGAGGCCCGGCGCGAGGTCGAGATCCGCTTCCAGCGCGAGGACGGGCTGATCGTCGTCGCTACCGTCGCCTTCGGCATGGGCATCGACAAGCCCGACATCCGCTGGGTCGCCCATGCCGACCTGCCGAAATCCATCGAGGCCTATTACCAGGAGATCGGCCGCGGCGGCCGCGACGGCGCCCCGGCCGAGACGCTGACGCTTTACGGCCCCGACGACATCCGCCTGCGCCGCGGCCAGATCGACGAGGGGCTGGCCCCGGCCGAGCGCAAGGCCGCCGACCATGCCCGGCTGAACGCGCTCCTGGGCCTGGCCGAGGCGACCGCCTGCCGCCGCGTCGCCCTGCTGGCCTATTTCGGCGAAACCGCATCGCCTTGCGGCAATTGCGACATCTGCGACAGCCCGCCGGAATGTTTCGACGCGACCGAGGCCGCGCAGAAGGTGCTGTCGGCGGTGCTGCGCACCGGCCAGACCTATGGCGCCGGCCATGTCATCGACGTGCTGACCGGCACCATGACCGACCGCATCCGCAGCCGCGGCCATGACCGGCTGCCGACCTTCGGCTGCGGTCGCGACCTGTCGAAGCCGCAATGGCAGGCGGTGATCCGGCAGATGCTGGGCCGCGACCTGATCCGCCCCGACCCGGAACGCCATGGCGGACTGGCGATCACCGTCGCCGCCCATCCGGTGCTGCGCGGCGAGGAGCGGATCACCCTGCGCCGCGATGCCATGACCCGCGCCCGTCCCGCCGTGGTGGTCCGCGCCTCGGTCGACGAGGAGGACGCGCCGCTGCTCTCGGCGCTGAAGGCCAAGCGCCGGGCCCTAGCCGAGGCGGCGCGGGTGCCGGCCTATGTCATCTTCCCCGACCGCACGCTGATCGAGATGGCGCAGAACCGTCCCAGGACGCTGGACGAGATGGCGCGGGTGAACGGCGTCGGCGCCAGGAAGCTGGAAAGCTATGGCGAGGAGTTCCTGCGCGTCATCGCCGGCGAGGTGGCGCCGATGCACCCGGCGCGCCGGGCGCTGGCCGGCCGGGCCTCGGGGGCATTGTTCGACCGGCTGGCCGCGGCCCAGGCCCGGCTGCTGCGCGGCGAGGATGGCACGGAAAAGCCGCTTTCGGTCGGCAATTCCGCCCTGCGCCGCATCGCCGAAGACCGGCCGCGCGATCTGACGCGCTATCTGGACCCGGCGCGGCTGGAGCGTTTCGGCGCCGCCTTCGCCGCCGAGATCGCCGCCGATCCCGAGGACTGAGCGGGACCAACGGCCGGGGGTTCGGCGCGCGCGGTGTATCGCCGGGACCGAAAGCGCTGGCGTGGCCAGGCGGCACCGCTCCGATGAAGAGCCCCCGCACGCCAGGCGATCTCGCTCTTGCCGCGATCCGCGGCCCGCCGGGGGATAAGCTTCCGGCAAGGGCGGCGGGGCTGTTCGGGGGCGGTCACGTTTCCGCCGCCACCGGGACGCAACGCGCGACATTTGCGAGAAGGTTCTTCGGCCTCCCTTGGCCCGATGGATCCTCGCATGGACATTTCCGGGGAAGGGCGACCATCGCTTCCGGCAATGCGTTCCGGTCAGGATGGAACTGCCGGAGGACTTCCACCAGCGCAGGCCGCCCTTCGTTTCCGGCAATGCCTTTCCCGGTCGGTTTCGGCATGGTCTCCGCCCCCCGCTTGGCGCCGATCCAAGCTCCGCACATGTGCCCGCCATGCCCGACGCAGGCCATCACAGGCCCCCTGCCTCATTCATGCGCGGCGGCGCGGGCGCGGTCCTCGGGGCTGGGCATCGGGTCGCCCTCGGGCGGGCGCACGCCGAACACCGCGCAGTAAAGCGCCGGCACGAAGATCAGCGTGACCAGCGTGCCGGCGATGATGCCGCCCATCATCGCGAAGGCCATTGGCCCCCAGAACACCTGCCGCGAGATCGGGATCAGCGCCAGGCTGGCCGCCGCCGCCGTCAGCAGGATCGGACGGGCGCGGCTGTCCGAGGCCTCGAACACGGCGTTCCAGCGGGAATGGCCCTGGGCGATCAGCTCCTGGATCTCGTGCACCAGGATCACCGAGTTGCGGATCAGGATGCCGATCAGCGCCAGGATGCCCAGGATGGCGACGAAGCCCATCGGCACGCCGAAGGGCAAAAGCGCCGCGACCACGCCGATCAGTCCCAGCGGCGCGGCGGCAAAGACGATGAAGGACAGCCGGAAGCCCTGCATCTGCACCATGACCAGCAGCGCCATGACCAGCAGCATCACGGGGACCACCGCCGCGATCGGTTCCTGGCTTTCGGCCGAGGTCTCGACCGTGCCGCCGACCACCACCTTGACGCCCGGCGGCAGGGTCTGCCGGAACGCCGCCACCCGCTCGGCCAGCGCCGCGACCAGCGTGGCGGGCTGGTCCTTGCTGGCGATGTCGGCCTTGACCGTCACCGTCGGCAAGCCGTCGCGCTGCATGATCAGCGGCTGCTCGGTGCCGTATTCCAGCTTGGCCAGCGAGGCCAGCGGGATCGGCGTGCCGGTCGGCGTCGCCAGCTGCAGGTTCTGGATCGATTCCAGCGATTCGCGATCGGCCTGCGCCCCGCGCGCGGTGACGTCGATCAGGAAGATGCCGTCGCGCAGCTGGGTGATGGTGCGGCCGGTGAAGGTGCCCGACAGCGCCCCCGAGATATCCTCGTTCGTCAGCCCCAACCGCCGGGCCTGGTCCTGGTTGACCTGCAGCCGCACCACCCGGGCGGGGTCGTTCCAGTCCAGCGCGATGTCGCGCAGCCGCGGCTCGGTCGCCAGCACCGCCGCCAGCGCGCGCGCCGCATCGCGGGCCTGGCCGGGATCGGCGGAGGAGACCCGGTATTGCACCGGCTTGCCGACCGGCGGCCCGATCTCGAGATTCTTCACATAGAGATCGGTGCCGATGAGCTGGTTGCGACCGAACGCCATCAGCCTGGCCTTCAGGCGGTCGCGCGCCGCAAGGTCGGGGGTCTGGATCACGATCTGGCCCATATAGGGCCCGGGCGTCGGCACGTCCATGGACAGCACGAAGCGCGGCGCGCCGCGGCCGACATAGGTGGTCCAGAACAGCGCATCCTTTTCGTCGGCCAGCATCGCCTCGATCTTCGCCATGTCGGCGTCGGTCTTGGCGATCGAGGCATTGGCGCGCTCGGTCACGTCCACGATGATCTCGGTCCGGTCCGAAGTCGGGAAGAACTGCTGCTCGACGAAGCGCATCCCGAAGACCGAGGCGCCGAAGACCGCCAGCGTCATGGCGATGGTCAGCCATTTGCAGCGCATGCCCCAGAGCAGCAGCCCGTGGAAGCGCCGCCGCAGCCAGCCCGGGCCATCGGCCGCGTGCTTCATGCGGGCGGGCAGCAGGGTCACGCCCAGAAGCGGCGCGAACAGCACGGCCACGATCCAGCTGACGATCAGCGAGACGGCGATGACCACGAACAGCGAGAAGGTGAACTCGCCCGCCGCCGAATTGTTGAGCCCGATGGGGATGAAGCCCGCGACCGTGACCAGCGTGCCGGTCAGCATCGGGAAGGCGATGGAGCTCCAGGCGTAGCTGGCGGCGCGCTCTAGGCTGTCGCCGACCTCGAGCCGCGAGATCATCGTCTCGATGGCAATCATCGCGTCGTCGACCAGCAGCCCCAGCGCGATGATCAGCGCCCCCAGCGAGATGCGCTGCAGGGTGATGCCGTAGATGTCCAGGATCACGAAGGTGATCGCCAGCACGAGGGGGATGGTCAGCGTCACCACCAGCCCGGCGCGCAGGCCCAGGCTGACGAAGCTGACCAGCAGCACGATGGAGACCGCCTCGACCAGGGCCTGGACGAAATGGCCGACCGCCTCGTCCACCACATGCGGCTGGTCGGCGAACTTGGCCATCTCGATGCCGATGGGCAGGCCGCGCGCCACCTCGGCCATCAGCGCGTCGACCTGCTTGCCGAATTCCAGGATGTTGCCGCCGTCGCGCATGCCGATCTGCAGGCCGATGGCCTCGCGGCCGTTATAGCGGAACAGCGCGCTCGGCGGGTCCTCGTAGCCGCGCCGGACGGTCGCCACGTCGCCGATGTTGAAGAAGCGGTCGCCGACCCGCAGGTTCACCGCCGCGATCGAGGCCGCGTCGTCGAACTGGCCGCCGACCCGCACCAGAACCTGTTCCGGCCCGGCCTGCACGATGCCCGAGGGGGTGATGGCATTCTGCACCGCCAGGGTCTGCACCACCTGATTATGGTTCAGACCCATCGCCGCCAGCCGCGCCGTGGAAAACTCCAGGTAGATCTGTTCCTTGCGCACCCCCAGAAGCGCGGTCTTGCCGGCCATGGGCAGGGCCTGCACCTGCTTGCGGATGTCCTCGACCCGGTCGCGCAGCTCGCGCTGGGTGAAGCCGTCCGAGGTGAAGGCATAGATGTTGCCGAACACGTCGCCGAAATCGTCGTTGAACTGGAAGCCTTGGAATTCCTGGGGAAATTCTGGGCGGATGTCCGACATCATGCTGCGGACCCGCTTCCAGACCTCGGGCACCTGCGGGCCGCGGATCGTGGGGTCCAGTTCCAGATAGACGATGGACTGACCGGGCATGGTGACCGAGCGGGTGAATTTCAGTTCGTCCAGTTCCTCGAGCTTGGTCTCGATGCGGGTGGTGACCTGGTCCAGCGTGTCCTCGATGGTGGCGCCGGGCAGCGAGGCGCTGATCACCATGATCTTGATGGTGAAATTCGGATCCTCCTCGCGCCCCAGGCGCAGATAACCGAGCGTGCCCGCCACCATCGAGACGATCAGCAGGAACCACACCAGCGAGCGGTGATGGAGCGCCCAGTCGGAGAGGTTGAAGCCGCGTTCCGTCATGGTGTCACGCCTGGTCCCACGGATTGGCCCTCGGTCAGGGAATGGATGCCGCGGATTACCACCTCCTCGCCCTCGTCAAGGCCGGATTCGACGGTGACGCGGCCGCCCCGCGCCGGACCCTGGACGGCGATCCCGCGCAGCGCGACCCGGGCGTCATTGCCGGTGCGGTCGACCACCCAGACATGCGGGGCGCCGTTGCGATCCAGGATGGCCGCCTGGGGCAGGACCAGCCGGGCCGTGGCGGCGCTGCCGGGGCGGGCGCGGACCAGCGCGCCCAGGCGCAGATCGGCATCCTCCGGAAGCGCCAGGTGGATCCGCCGGGTCCGGGTGACGGCATCGGCCACCGGCTCGATCTGCGAGACGGTGGCGGGCAGCAGGCGGTCGGGCTCGGTCTCGGACCAGACCTCGTAGGGGTCGCCGTGCCTGATCCGCGACAGCGCGATGTCGGGCAGGTCGATCACCGCCTCGATGCCGTCCTGGGCAGACAGCCGGACCACCGGCTCGCCCGCGCTGACCACCGCGCCGGCATTGGCGAAGACGGCGCTGATCACCCCGTCGAAAGGTGCCCGCATCTCGGCGAAACCCTCGGCATCGCGGGCGCGGATCAACTCGGATTCGGCCTGCTGCTCGGCGGCCCGGGCGGCGGCCAGCGCCCGCTCGACCTGTTCAAGCTGCGCGGCCGAGGCGACGTTGCGCCGCGCCAGGGCACGGGTGCGGTCGGCTGTGGCCTGGACGGTGCGCAGCTCGACCCTTGCGGCATCGACCGCGGCCTGCGCGGCGCGGACCTCGCCCCGCAGGTCCTCGGGGTTGAGCGTGGCCAGCACCTGGCCCTTGCCGACCGTATCGCCGATATCGACATTGCGCGCCGTCACCCGGCCCAGGGTCTGAAAACCCAGCGCCACCTCGATCCGGGCCGCGATCACCCCCGGCACCGAGGCGCCGGCGGTCATGTCGTCGCTGACCACGATGCTGACCACCGGGCGCGGCGGCGGCTCGGGCGCGGGCCGGGGCTTGCGCCAGGGCAGGTCGAAGGCCGGCGCACCCTGGGCCAGCACCAGCGAAAGCAGCAGGGCAAGGAGGGCGGGCCTGCGCATCATTCCCCCCCGGCCGCGGCGGCGGCGTCCGTGACCTTGCGGCCCGGATAGAGCATCTGCGCGCCGGCGCCGACGACGATCTGCCCCGGCCGGACCCCGTCCCTGAGGATCACCATGCCGCTGGTGAACCGCTCGATCTGCACCGGCGCCAGCGAGACGCGGTTCCCGCCATCCACCAGCCAGACCGCCGGCCGGCCATCGGCCGCGGTCAGCGCCGTCCAGGGCACGGCAATGCCGTTGCCGGCCGGGTAATGCACCGCGCCCCGGACCGCAGCGCCCAGCAGGCTGACGGTGGTGGGGGCGTCCTCGATCTCGGCGCGGACCGTGACCGAGCCGGTGGCGGGATCGACGAGCGGCGCGATCTCGGTGACATGGGCGGTCATGCGCAATTCGGGGAAGTCGATGCCGGAAAGCGAGACCGGAGCGCCGATCGCGCCGCGCAGAAGCGGCGTGTCGGCGGTCTGGAACACCGCCTCGCGCCCGGTGGCCGAGGCGAGCGAGAGCACTGCCTGGGCCGCGCCGACGATCTGCCCCGGCTCGGCCTTGCGCGCGGTCACGATCGCATCGGCGGGGGCGCGGATCACCGTATCCTCCAGCGCGCGCTGCGCCTGACCCAGGGCGGAACGCGCCTGCGCCAGCCCGCCGGTAGCGGCCGAAAGCCCCTGGCTGGCCGCGTCCAGGGCGGCGCGGGTGCCGACGCCGCGCCTCAGCATGGCCTCGGCGCGTTCCAGCGCCTGCCGCGCCTGGGCCTCGGTCGCCTCGGCCGCGGCGACCGAGGCCTCGGCCACGCGCAGCGCCTGTTCCTGCTGCAGCGGGTCGGTGCGGGCCAGCGCCTGGCCCTTGCTGACGCGGTCGCCCTCGCGCACCAGGACCTCGGTGATGCGGCCGCCCTGGCGAAAGCCCATGTCGACGCTGTCCCTGGCGGCGATGGTCCCGGTCAGGGCGGCGTCGAAGGTCAGTTCGGTGCGCTCGACCGCGACGAATTCCACCGGCAACGGCGCCTCTGCCCGAAGGGGGGAGGCGAGTGCCAGGAAAGCCAGGATCAGCATGGTCAGGCGCGGCATGTCAGCCCCGTCTCATGGGTTTGCAGAACTGATGCCCAAAATCCGGGCCTGAGGAAAGCCCCCGGGCCGGTTGACCTTACGGCCGCAGGGCGGTTCCCGCCAGAGTGCCCGTGACCTTGGCGGGCCGCATGACCGCTTCGGATCACTGGTAGCTGCGCACCAGCGCCGCCGCGACCATGCCCCAGCCGTCGACCACCAGGAAGAAGGCCAGCTTGAAGGGCAGGGCGACGACCGCCGGCGGCACCATCATCATCCCCATCGACATCAGCACCGCCGAGACCACCAAGTCGATGATCAGGAAGGGCAACGCCACCAGGAAGCCGATCTCGAAGGCGCGCTGGATCTCGCTGAGCATGAAGGCGGGGACCAGGACCGACAGCCGGTCGGGCGGCGCCTGCGGCTCGGGCGAGACCTCGGCCAGCGTGACCAGCATCTCGGGGTCGGTGCGCTGCTCCATGAAGCCGCGAAAGGGCACGATGCCGCGTTCGAAGGCCTGCTCGACGCTGATGCGGCCATCGCGCAGGGGGGCGCCGGCGACGGTCCAGGCCTCGGTCAGAACCGGGTTCATCACGAACCAGGTCAGGAACATGGCCAGGCTGACGATCAGCATGTTCGGCGGGGATTGCTGTAGCCCGATGGATTGGCGCAGGATCGACAGCACCGTCACGATGAACGGAAAGCAGGTCACCATGATGGCGATGCCCGGCGCCAGGGCCAGCGCGGTCATGACCGCAAGCAGGGTGATGGAATGCCGGCCGATGCCGCTTGCCACCGCCTCCAGCCCGGCGCCGTCCAGGGCCAGGTTCTGGCTCAGGTCCTGGGCCGCCGCGACATGCGGCAGCAACAGCCCGGCGGTGATGAGGACGAGGCGGATCACGCCGCGCCTGCCGGCCCGAGGATGCGGACGCAAAGCCGGTTGTCGGCTTCGTCGCCCGAAACCAGCTCGCCCTTGGCGATGACCTTGTCGCCGACGCAGATGTCCACGCCGTCCGACATGTCCTGGTCCAGGGTCAGGACGTCATCCGGGCGCAGGCGCGAAAGCTCGGCGACGGAAAGCTGCGTGCCGCCCAGCCGGATGGTGATTTCCACCTGGATCTGCTCGGTTGCAATCAGGCTGGCAAGATCGTCCATGATCACTCCTCGGTCATGATGTCGTCGATGATGGCTGTCAGGTCGGTCGCGACCCGCGCCGGATCGAAGGCGATCCGGCCCTGGCTGCAGAGCAGCTCGACCATGCGCGCCCCGGCCGGCAACTCCTCGACCCGCGCCCCGGCAAACCCGGCCCGGTCGAGACAATCCGCAAGGTCCGGCTGCAGATCGGCGGGGCAGCGCAGGATGAGCCGGCAGTCCGGCGCATGTTCGACCAGCCGGGCGATCTCTGCCGCCAGGGCATCCCGCAGCCGCTCGCGCTCGGAGCGCGGGGCGAGGAGCGCCACGATGGCCTGCAGGACCGGGGCCAGGCCGGCACTGATTTCCCGGCGCAGCGCCGCCTCGGCCTGCCGGGTGGCGAGCATGTCCTGCCGCATGTCTTCCAGCGCCCGGGTCAGGGCGTCGAGGCTGCGCTCCCGCCCCTCGGTCAGGCCCTGTTCATGGCCGCGGTGAAAGGCCGCCTCGACATCGGCGGCGGTCATCGGCCGTGCCGGCCGGGCCTGGGCCGCGGCGAAGGAATCAAGGCGCAATGCAGCGGGTCTCACAGCGCGTCCTCACGTTTCTCGATCCAGCCGGAGAGGATCTGCAGGCTTTCGTCCTTGCGCGATTTCATCAGTTCCTTGAGCCGGCCGACCGGATCGCCGCCGCCTGCGACCGGCGTGAAGTC
The DNA here is from genome assembly GCF_016446475.1 of Paracoccus binzhouensis. Lineage (GTDB taxonomy): Bacteria > Pseudomonadota > Alphaproteobacteria > Rhodobacterales > Rhodobacteraceae > Paracoccus > Paracoccus binzhouensis. The sequence goes on from NZ_JAEHFP010000021.1 coordinate 25,432, forward strand.
GACCTCCGGCACGATTTCGGCAACCGCTGCGACGGCGGCGGCGGTCTCGGCCGCGGGCTTGCCGGCCTCGATGGATTTCACCCCGGCCGGGCCTGACTGGTCCAGCGCCGCCAGGGCGGGATGGCCGGCCGGCCGGGCCCGAAGCAGCGGCCGCAGCAGGAACGCCGCCAGCGCCAGGGCAAAGAAGCCGACCAGCAGGATGCGGATGAAGCCGTTCAGGTCCAGCCTCGACAGCAGCCCGCCCTGGCTGGCCAGCGTGCCCGCCTCGGACAGCGAGGCGAAGGGCAGGGACTTCACGGTGATCGCATCGCCACGGCCTTCGTCGAAACCCACCGCCGAGGCGACGAGTTCGCGAAGCGCCTGCAACTCGGCCTCCTCGCGCGGGACCAGCGTGGTCTCGCCATTCGCATCGGTGCGGGCGACGCCGTTGACCAGAACCGCGACCGTCAGGCGGCGGGTGGCGCCGGGCTGGCGCGTGACCTCGCGCGTGAGCGTGCTGACCTCGTAATTCGAGCGCTGGCGGGTGGCGGAGCGCGAGGATTTGCTTTGTTCGCCGCCGCTGTCCTGGCCCTCGGGCAGGTTCGAGGCGGCGGTGACCGCGCCCTGCTGCGCATTCGTGCTCTGATCCGCCGTCTCCTCGGTCTCCTGCGAGATCAGCGCCCGCTGCTGCGGGTCATAGCGCTGTTCGGTCAGCAGCTCGGATTCGTTCACCACGTCCAGATGCAGTTCGACGATGGCATTGCCGCTGCCGACATGCGCGGCCAGGATGCGCTCGACATTGCGCTTCATGTCGGCCTCGCGATCCTCGCCGGCGAATTCCTCGCCCGAGGACACCACGCCACGTTCGCTGTCGATTACCGCCACCCGGTCCGCCGACATGCCCGGAACACCAGAGGAAACCAGGAATTTCAGTGCTTTGGCCTGGCTGCGACTGATGGCGGTGCCGTCGGTGGTCAGCGTTACCGAAGCGGTCGCCTCGGCCTCGCGGCGGTAGCCTCGGCCGCTGGGAACCGCCAGGTGGACCCGGGCCGAGCGGACATTGGGCAGGGCCAGGATGGTGCGGGCCAGCTCGCCCTCCTTGGCGCGCCAATAGGCGGCGTCGAACATCTGCGAGGTGGTGCCGAAGCCCGACATGCCGTCCAGGATCTCGTAGCCGGTGCCGCCGTTTGAGGGCAGCCCCTCGCCGGCCAGCGCCATGCGCAGTTCGTCGCGGCGGCCTTCCTCGACCCAGATCGAATCGCCGCGGATCTCGTAGGGCACGCCGGATTTCTCGACCGCTGCCATTACCGCCCCCGATTGCTGCGGGTCGAGCCCGGAATAGAGCAGCGCCATGCCCGGCCGGCTGGCCATCCAGGACAGGCCGGCAATCGCCGCGAACGTGAACAGGAAGGCCGCGGCCAGGATGATCTTCTGCTTCGCGCTTCTCTCGCGCCAGTAGTCCTGCAGCTTCAGCAAAACCGCCCCCTTCCCGAATCGGCGTGATCTTCGTCGGGGCCCTTCTTGGCACAGGGGCGATTAAGAATTGGTTAGCCCGCGGGTGCTATCCAGACCGCAGACGGATGGAGAATCACCATGAGCGATGTCGCCGACATCAACACGGAAGAGAAATCCGGCAGGGGGCTTGGCCGCATCCTTCTGCCGCTGGGCCTGGCGCTGGGCCTGGGCGGGGCGGGCTTCGCCTCGACCTGGCTGGGCTTCTGGTCGCCGCTGTCGCTGCTGGCCCCGCAGCAGGAAACGCCGGCCGCCGAGGCGGCGCTGCCCGCCGTGGTCTTCGTCGACATTCCGCAGATCGTGCTGACCCTGGCCGGGCCGCGGGCGCGGATGCTGGTGATGACGGTCAAGATCGAGACCGACCAGGCGCATCGGGCCGAGGTGGATTACCTGACCCCGCGGCTTCTGGACACCTTCAACAGCTTCCTTGCGGATATCGACGCCTCGGCCTTCGAGAAGCGCGGGATACTGGACATCCTTCGCGACGAGATGGCGACCCGCGCCGTCTTTGTCCTGGGCAGGGAGGCATTCACCGACATCCTCATCACGGAGTTCCGGATCCAATGACGATTGCCCAGCTTTTGCAGGTGGTTCTGATTGCCTTCACTGTCGGATTGTCGGCCTTCTGCTTTGCCCTGGCGCGGCGGTTGCGCAAGCTCAACGATCTCGAGACCGGGCTGGGCGGCGCCATCGCGGTGATGACCAGCGAGATCGGCCGGCTGGAGAAATCCATCCTGCTGGCCAAGGCCGAGGCGATGGCGGCCACCCGCGCCCTGTCCGACGAGATCGAGCGCGCCAAGGAGGAGCGGGCCTTCTGGATGCTGCAGCAGAAATTCGCCGAGGCCGGCCCGGCCCGGCATGTCCGGCTGCAACGCCGCCGCCGGCGCGAGGGGGCGCATCTCGATGCGTAGGCCGGTCCTTTCCTTCCTGGGCGGCGTCCTGGTTCTGGCCGCCGCGGCGCAGGCCGTCATGCTGATGGACGGCACCGCGCGCCTGAAGGCCAATGCCGAACCGGCCGAACTGATGGCCGGCTGCACCGACGTCCCCGAGGCGGTGGCCCTGGCCGAGACGCTGCGCACGCGCGCGCTGCGCATCGACCGCTACATGCAGGAGATCGAGCGCCGCAAGGCCGAGATCGCCTTCGCCGAAAAGCAGCTGACGAAGAAGCTGGTCGAACTGCGCAAGCTCAAGCAGCAGATCGACCGCGACGACCAGGGCTATGCCCAGGCCCAGACCGAGGACATCGCGCAGCTGATCGCCGTCTACGACCAGATGAAGCCAGAGCAGGCGGCAATGGTGCTGTCGAACCTGCCGCCCGATTTCGCCGCCCAGATCCTCGCCCGTGTCCAGCCCGAGACCGGCGCGCGCATCATGGCCTCGGTCGAGCCGGGCCAGGCAGCGGTCCTGACCTCGTATATGGGCGCAATCCGTGCCAGAAAGTAGGTAGCCCATGATCGGCATGATCGGCATCGTCGTGACCTTCGCCATGGTCTTCGGCGGGTATATTATGGCGGGCGGCAAGCTGGGGGTGATCCTGCACTCGCTGCCCTTCGAGATGATGATGATCGGCGGCGCGGCCATCGGCTCGTTCCTGCTGTCGAACGAGACGGCGGTGATCAAGCAGGCCCTTGTCGGCATGGGCCGATCGCTGAAGGGGCCGCGCTGGCACGAATCCGACCTGCAGGACGTGCTGTGCCTGCTGTTCCAGCTCTTGCGGATCGCGCGCTCCAGTCCCGTCGAACTCGAGGAGCATATCGAGAACCCGGAGGCCTCGGCGATCTTCCAGGCCTATCCGCGCATCCTGGCGGACGAGCATGCGGTGACGCTGATCGCCGACACGCTGCGTTCGGCCAGCCTGAACTACGACGATCCCTATCAGGTCGAGGAGATGCTGTCCCAGCGCATCGGCCTGATGAACGAAGAGGCGATGCACGCGCCGCATGCACTGCAGAACATGGCCGATGCGCTGCCGGCGCTGGGTATCGTCGCGGCCGTCCTCGGCGTGATCAAGACCATGAGCGCCATCGACCAGCCGCCCGAGGTGCTGGGCAAGATGATCGGCGGCGCCCTGGTCGGAACCTTCCTGGGCGTGTTCCTGGCCTATGCGATCGTGGCGCCCTTTGCGCAGCGGCTCTCGGCGGTGATGAAGCAGGACCAGGCCTTCTACGACGTGATCAAGTCCGTGCTGGTCGCAGGCCTGCACCAGCATGCCACCAACCTCTGCGTCGAGGTCGGACGCCAGACCGCGCCCGACCATGTCCGCCCCTCCTTCGGCGAACTCGAGAACGCGCTGCGCGAACTGAAGAGGGCATCGTGATCGCCATGCTGATCCTGTCCACCGCGCTTGCGGCCGCTTCCCTCGAGGGGAGCTGGACCCGCGATGCCATGATCCGCGACGCCAAGGAGCGGCTGCTGAACGGCGAGGACCTGCCGCCGGAGCTTGACGAGCGGCTGATGCGCCTGCCGCCCGCCGACCGCATCGAGGTGTTGATCTTCCTGCGCCGCTCGGGGATGATGACCGGGCCGGGATGGACCGCCGAGCGCCTGCTGGCGCCAGCCAGAACCGGGGAAAGCCGATGAGCATCGCCGAAACCGGCCAGGGCGCGGCACTGGCCACGCGGCCGCTGATCATCACCGGCGTGCTGGTGCTGATCGTGCTGTCCATGGTCATCCCCATTCCGGCGACGCTGCTGGACATGGGGATCGCGCTGTCCATCGCCACCGCGACGCTGATCCTGGTCATGGCCTCGCTGGTCGAGAAGCCCACGGATTTCCAGGCCTTTCCGGTGCTGCTGCTGGTCTCGCTGCTGATCCGGCTGTCGCTGAACATCTCCTCGACGCGGCTGATCCTGACCCATGGGCAGAACGGCCCCTCTGCCGCGGGCCATGTCATCGAGGGCTTCGCCGAATTCGTCGCCGGAGGCTCGCTCCTGGTGGGGCTGACGGTCTTTGCCGTCATCTCGGTGGTGAATTTCATGGTGATCACCAAGGGGTCCGGGCGCATGGCCGAGGTCTCGGCCCGGTTCGCGCTGGATTCGCTGCCCGGCAAGCAGCTCGCCATCGACGGCGACCTCAATTCCGGCGCCATCGACCACGAGGAAGCCAAGCGCCGCCGCATCCGTGAACAGCGCGAGATCAGTTTCTTCGGCTCGCTGGACGGTGCCTCGAAATTCGTCAAGGGCGATGCCATCGCCGGCCTGATCATCACGATGATCAACCTGTTCGTCGGCCTGGCGGCAGGGGTGCTGGTACACGGCATGCCGGTGGGCGCGGCGATGACCACCTATTCCAAGCTGACCATCGGCGACGGGCTGGTCAGCCAGATCCCGGCGCTGATTACCTCGATGGCGGCGGCGCTGCTGCTGTCGCGCGGCGGCGCCACCGAGACCACGGCCGACCTGCTGTCCCAGCAGCTGCTGAGCAACTGGCAGGTGCCCTTCGTCTGCGCCGGCGGCATGGTCCTGATCGGCCTGGTGCCGGGCATGCCGATGCCGATCTTCTTCGGCCTGGCGGCGCTGCTTGGCGGCGCGGCCTGGTTCATCCGTTCCAGGAAGCTGCCGGTCCCGGCCGGGGAGGCGCCGGCGGCCGAGCCGGCGGCAACCGCGGCCATGGCGCAGCCCCGCATCGGCGACGTGCTGGACACCGACGAGATCTGTGTCGAGATCGGCGCCGGGCTCATTCTTGCCGCGCTCGATCCGGCGCGCGGCCTGGGCCAGCGCATCACCAACCTGCGGCTGCATATCGCCCGCAGCTACGGGCTGATCCTGCCCGACGTGCGGATCACCGACGGCATCGGCTTCAACGAGGGGGACTATGTCATCCGGCTGCAGGGCGTGGTGCGCGGCAAGGGCACGCTGCGGCCGCTGGGTATCCTGGCCCTGGGCTCCGAGGCCACGCTGGAGGGCCTGGCCGGGGAAAGCGTGCGCGAGCCGGTCTATGGCAGCGCCGCGCGCTGGATCCCGCCAGACTGGCAGGACGAGGCCGCCATCGCCGGCGCCACGGTGGTCACGCCGATGGAGATCTTGTCCACGCATCTGATGGAGGTGGTCAAGACCAACCTGCCGGCGCTGCTGACCCTGTCCTCGATGCAGCGCATGATCCGCGAGCTGTGCAGCGTCTCGGACGAGCATCGCGCCCAGCTGAACCAGCGCTTCTTCGACTGCATGGTGCCGGACAAGGTATCGCCCGAGATGCTGCTGGCGGTGCTGCGCGGCATGCTCGAGGAGCGGATCTCGATCCGCAACCTGGCGCTGATCACCGATGCGGTGCACGAGGCCCGCAACGCCCCCAGCCCCGAGGCGGTCTACGAACAGGTGCGCAAGCGCCTGCGCGGCCAGATCACCGAGCAGTTCCTGGACGAGGGCGGAACCCTCAGCATCCTGCAGCTGCACCCGCAATGGGAGGCCGAGATCACCCGCGCCGAGGCCGAGGCGGCGCGCAGCGGCGCCAGCATCGTGCCGCAGATCCAGAAGCGCCTGGCCGAGGCTGTGCAGGTCGCCCTGCGGGGCCTCCTGGACCCCGGGGTCGAGGCGGTGCTGGCAGTGCCCGATCACCGCCGCCGCCTGATCCGCATGATGCTGGCCTCGGCCGGGGTGGCGACGCCGGTCCTGGGGCTGGACGAGATCGATCCCTCGGCCCAGGTCCTGCTGCGCGGCACGGTCGCGGCATGAGCCAGCTCCTTGGCGATCCGCGCCTGGCCGCCAGCCTGACGGCGCTTCTGCTGGTCTATTGCCGGGTGCAGGCCTGTTTCCTGATGCTGCCGGTGTTTTCCGAACGCGGGCTGCCGGTGCGGGTCCGCGCAGCCCTGGCAATGGCGGTGACGCCGCTGTTGGCCGAACATGCCCAGCCGGTCGCCGCCGCCGATACGCTGCTGCGGCTGGCCGCGCTTGCCGGGGCCGAGATCCTGACCGGGCTGGCGCTGGGCGGGCTGGTGCGGCTTTTCGCCTTGGCGCTGGACGTGGCGGCGACGGCGATCGCCGCCACCGCCTCGCTGTCGCAGCTGGTCGGGGTGGCCAATGAATATTCGCCGCATCCGATCGGCAATCTGATGCACCTGGCGGGGCTTGCCGTGGTGATGGCGCTGGGATTCCCGGTGCTGGCCTGCGACCTCTTGCGGGAAAGCCTCAGCCTGCGGCCCTTGGGCGCCTGGCCGCAGGTCGCCGACATCCTGCCGCATGCGGTGGCGCTGGTTCGGCAAGGCTTCGTGCTGGCGATGCTGCTGGCCTCGCCCTTCATCCTGGGCGGATTCCTGTTCCAGGTCCTGTCGGGCATGATCAGCAAGGTGATGCCCAACCTGCCCGTCGTGTTCATCGCCGCCCCGGGGGCGATCCTGCTGGCGCTGCTGGCGCTGGCGGTGCTGACGCCCTCGATCCTGTCGGTCTGGGCCGAGGCGGTCCTGGACGTCATGCAGGACCTGCCCTGATGAGCGAGGATGACGACGACAAGCAATACGACGCCTCGGAAAGCAAGCTGCGCAAGGCCCGCGAGGAAGGCGACGTGCCGCGCTCGGCCGAGCTGCAATCGGCGCTGATGTATCTGGGCTTCTGGTTTGCGGTGATCTTTGCCGCGGCCTGGGCGGTGCCGGCCTGGGTCAGGATGGCTGCCAGGGCCCTGGGCAGCGAGCCCTGGCCGGATGCCGCCGGCCGCTCGGTCATGGATCTGGCGCGGGCCCTGGCCTTGCAGGCGGGCGGGGCCACGCTGGCGGCGGTGGCGATCATGGCCCTGCCGATCCTGCTGGGGATCGTGGTGCAGCGCTCGCTGGTGCTGACGCCCAAGAAGCTGCTGCCCGATCCCAAGCGGATCAACCCGTTCCGGAATGCCGGCCAGAAATTCGGCAAGAGCGGCCTGGTCTCCTTTGCCATCTCGCTGGGCAAGGCGCTGCTGGTCGGCGCCGGCGGCTGGTTTCTTTACGGCGCGCTGCTGTCCTGGCTGATGCGCTCGGAAAGCATGGCGGAGCTGCAATGGGTCGAGGCGCTGGGGCTGATCCTGCGCCGCGCCATCTGGCTGGCGCTGGGCATCGGCATCGCCTTTGCCGGCATCGACCTGCTGTGGAAGCGGCTGGAATACCTCAAGCGCCACCGCATGACCCGCCGCGAGATGCAGGACGAGCACAAGGAAAGCGAGGGCGACCCGCATCTTAAGGCCGCGCGCCGGCAGAAGGGCGTGGACATCGTGCTGAGCTCGATGCTGGCCGATGTGGAAAAGGCCGATGTGATCATCGTCAACCCGACGCATTACGCCGTGGCGCTGGAATGGAAGCGCGGCAGCGGCCGTGCGCCGGTCTGCCTGGCGAAGGGGGTGGACGAGGTCGCCCGGCGCATCCGCGAGCGCGCGAACGACCATCGCGTGCCGATCTGGTCGGACCCGCCCTGCGCCCGGGCGCTGCATGCCACGGTCGAGATCGGCGCCGAGATCCGGCCCGAGCATTTCGCCCCGGTGGCCGCGGCGATCCGTTTTGCCGAGGCGATGCGCAAGAAGGCGCGCGAGGGCTGGGGGGCGCCGATGCGGCGCAAGGAGGGCGGATGAGTCGCGAGAAACAGGCATTGGCCGGGCTGGAGCGCATCGCTCGCTTGAAGGCCGATCTGGAGTTGCGGCGCTTCGCGGCCTTCCGGGCCCATGTCGATGCGGCGCGACAGCGGATTGACCAGCTTGGCCAGGCGCTCGAGACGCTTTACGGCGCCGAGACCGGCTTCTCGATCGCCGAGGCGCGGCTGGCCAACCTGCTGGCCGGCGAGCGCAGCCGGGCCCTGCTGTCCGCCGAGCGCGATCTGGAACGCATGCTGCCCGGCTATGAGGCGGCGCGCCAGGCTGCCGCCCGGGAATTCGGCCGCGCCGAGGCCGTCCAGGCGCTGCGCGAGACCCTGGCCGCGCGGGCCAGGCAGGACCGGATGCGGCGGAGCGGCGCGCCATGAGCGGCCTTGGTTTTGCCATCGCCCCGCGCCTCGGCCCCGGTGGACGCGCGGATCGCCGTCCCGTCGTCGGGATGGCCGCGGAGACGGGGCTTGCGATGCGCTATCCGTGCGGAAGGCCGCGCTCCGGCCGAACCACCTGTGCCGGACCGACATCTCGGATGGTCGGCCTGCGCCGCTGCCACCTGTGCCGGTGCGGGCGGCTTGCCGTGCGGCCGCGCCCATCCCGGCCGGAGCGGGCGGCATCGGCCGTGTCACGGCAAGTCGTGTCACGCCAAGCCATGCTGCGCCCGGCCATCGAACCATGCCGGATCATGCCGCTATTGGGCCGCGCTGCCTCACCCGACGCCGTGCCGGGACGCGCCGCCGACCCTACGGCGGCGGGGTTCCCGATGGCCGCCGAATCACATTGGAGGGGTGCGTTGCGCTGGCGCCGCCGTTGCGGCAATCCGGCGCGGCCGGTCGGGGCCGGGGTTTTCCCATCGGGCCCCGCGCCGGAAGGGGATTATGCGCAATTCGACGAAACTCGCCCTGTGGATGAATTGCGAAATCGGGCACTTCGCAGCCGTCCTGCGGGATTCTGGGCGGAAAAATGCCCATTTTCCCTTTGCTTCGGCGCTATCCGGTGCGGTATCGGGACGGGCCGTGGATTGGCTATTGATCCATGGCGGTGCTTGGGCCATCCATTGCAGACGATTTGTACATAATGGCGCCACGGCGCAGAAGCTTTGCAAGAATCCGGCTCCTCCTTTATGAAGGAAGGACCCGGCCAGGGTTGCGTTTGCGGTGTCTGAGTAGGTGTTCCGCCGGTTTCGCGGGGCAGGGTTAAGGAGTAGGAGGGTTGTCGAGGATGCCCAGGGCACTTCCCGTGGCACGCGGCCGCAAATTCGCGCAGGTGCTGGAAGGCGCCCGGAAAGTCTTTCTTCGCGACGGTTTCGAGGGGGCGAGCGTGGACGAGATCGCCCGCGAGGCCAGCGTCTCCAAGGCGACGCTCTACAGCTATTTCCCCGACAAGCGCGTCATGTTCATGGAGGTCTTCCGCAACGAGCTGGCGCGCGAGGCCGCCGATGCCAGCGCCCTGATCGAGGTTGACCTGCCGGTCAAACAGGTGCTGCCCTTCATCGTGCAGATCATCTCGGCGCACATGATCTCGGAATTCGGGCTGCGCATCTATCGCGTCTCGGTGGCCGAGGCCGAGCGCTTCCCCTCGCTGGCCCGGGAATATTACGAGGCCGGCCCGACGCTGCTGCGCCAGCAGCTGGTGCGCTATTTCGATCGCTGCATCCAGCGCGGCGAGCTGCGCATCCCCGACCTGGAACTGGCGGCGGACCAGCTGATCGAGCTGTCCAGCGTCCGCATCCATGATCGTGCCCTGTTCCTGGGCCCGCAATCGGTGGACAAGGACCTGCTGCGCAAGGTCAGCCGCAGCGCCGTCGCCATGTTCCTGGCCTGCTATGGCTGCGGCAGCGACTCGCTGGCCGCAGCGGCGGAATAGCGGCCGGATGCGGTCGCCATGCAACGCCCGGCGCCACCTTGGGGCGGGCTGCTTCTCATTTCCGCGCGCAAGGCCTATGATGCGGCGACAGAAATTCTCGCACTGGATGACTGCCTGATGACTCGAGCCCTGATCGCCCTTCTTGCCCTTGCCCCCCTGGCGGCCTGCGCGCCGGCCTATCAAACCGCGCCCGAGCCGGTGCCGGCCGTCGCGCCGCTGCCGCCGGTGCCCGTCGCCAACGTCAGCGGGCTGGAATCGCGCGAACCCGACGCCTGCCATGCCAAGGACTATGTTTCGGCCCTGGGCCAGCCCGGCACCATCATCCCGTCGCTGGGGGTGACGCGCGACTATCGGGTGGTCGAATATCGCGGCATCGAGCCGCAGGAATACGATCCGCTGCGCATCGTCTTCCGCCTGGACGCGGCGGGCAACATCTACAACATCGACTGCGGCTGAGGACAGCGGGATGAGAAGGCTTTTCCTGCTGGCGCCGCTTTGCGCCTTGGCCGCCTGCGTCCCGGCCGAGCCCCCGGCACCAGCGCCGCAGCCCGCGCCCGACAGTTGCAAGGCGGCGCAGTTCCGCGGCCTGATCGGCCAACCGCGGGCGGTGCTCGGGGCGATGACGCTGCCGCAGGGCAGCCGCATCATCGGCCCCCGCGATCCGGTGACGGCGGATTTCCGCGCCGAGCGGATCAATTTCGAGATCGGCAAGGACGGCCGGATCGCCAAGATCGGCTGCTATTGAGACCGGAAGGGCGCCCATGCGGCGCCCTTTCAGCATTGCCAGGCCCTATCGGCATTGCCGTGCCCGCCCCTCGCCCGACAGGGCAAACCCCGATTCGCCGGGGCCGCCGATCCCAAGGCCCGCTCGCCGGTCGCTTGATCAGCGCGGCGCGGGCGTCAGGAAGCTGCCCGAGCAATCGCGCCGTGCATCCACCCCGCAGGCGCGGGGTTCCAGCTCGCGGGTCAGGCAGATGCGGACCTCCTGCAGGGCGCGGTCGCGGCAGGTGACGGTGATGCCGTCGCGGGTCAGCGCCGGATTGGCCTCGATGAAGGCCGCCTCGACCACCTGCGCGGGCAGGGTCACGTCGCGATCGAGCCGGCGCAGCGGCTCGGGGATCGCGATGGCCCCGGCCGCCTTGCGGGTCAGCGCGAAATAGTCCCGCGCCGGCAGGCCCGAGCAGCGGCCGTGCTTCTTCCACTGATACCAGGCCAGCCCGCCCGAGCCCATGACATCCGCCATGGCCCGGGTCTCGCGCCGCGAGGGGTCGCGGGCGCCGGTCCGGCAATCCTCGGGCCAGCCGCGCTCGTATTGCGGCCAGAGGCCGTGCACGACGAAGCCGATGCGGCGGCCGGCATCGCATTGCGCGGCGTCCTCGGCATCGCCCTCGGCCCGGCACCAGCTGGGCGACCAGCTGAGCGACAGGATGTAATAGTCGAAGCGCCCGGCGACGTCCTGGGCCAGGGCGGCGGGGGCAAGCAGCAGGGCGGCGGTTGCGGCAAGGGCTTTCATGGCGCCGAACCTAGCGCCGGCCCCGGCGCCGCGCCACGAAATTCAGGCTTTATTTCGGCCTTTTCTGGCCCTATATAGCGCGTCAATCCCCCGAAAATGGAATGGCAGCCGCCGAAAGCCGTTTTCCCCGGCCGGAAGAGATATGTTAAGGAGAAGGTCATGAACAAGCCGCTGATGGCCAAGGCCACCGCCGTCTGGCTGGTCGACAACACGACGCTGAGCTTCAAGCAGATCGCCGATTTCTGCGGTATGCACGAGCTGGAGGTGCAGGGCATCGCCGATGGCGACGTGGCCGCCGGCGTCAAGGGATTCGACCCGATCGCCTCGAACCAGCTCGACGCCGCCGAGATCGAGAAGGGCCAGAAGAATCCGCTCTACAAGCTGAAGCTCAAGCACAATCCTGCCGCCGAGGGCGAGGAGAAGCGCCGCGGCCCGCGCTACACGCCGCTGTCCAAGCGCCAGGACCGGCCCGCCGCCATCCTGTGGCTGGTCAAGTTCCATCCCGAGCTGGCCGATGCGCAGATCTCGAAGCTGGTCGGCACCACCAAGCCGACCATCGCCTCGATCCGCGACCGCACGCATTGGAACATCCAGAACATCCAGCCCATCGACCCGGTGGCGCTGGGGCTGTGCCGCCAGTCCGAGCTGGACGCCGCCGTGCAGAAGGCCGCCAAGCGCAAGGCCGCCGAGGGCGGGGCGATGACCGATGACGAGCGCCGCAAGCTTCTGTCCACGGAAACCTCGCTGGCCATGCCGGACGAGCCGCGCCTGCCCAGTTCGATCGCCGGGCTGGAGAATTTCAGCCTCAGCAAGAACGACGACAAGCCCGACCAGGACGACGGCCTGGATGCGGACAGCTTCTTCAACCTGCCCGACGCGGACGACGACGAGGACGACCGCCGCTGATCGCGAAAACCCCGGAGCCAGGCTCCGGGGTTTCTTCCTGGCCGGTCAGATCGACAGGCAGATGTATTTCATCTCGAGGTAGTCCTCGATGCCGTGGCGCGAGCCCTCGCGGCCGAGGCCGGATTGCTTGACGCCGCCGAAGGGCGCCACCTCGGTCGAGATGATGCCGGTGTTCACCCCGACGATGCCGTATTCCAGCGCCTCCTGCACGCGGGTGATGCGGCCGATGTCGCGGGCATAGAAATAGGAGGCGAGGCCGAAGATCGTGGCATTGGCGCGCGCGACCGCCTCCTCTTCGGTCTCGAACTTGAACAGCGGCGCCAGCGGGCCGAAGGTCTCTTCGGTCGCCACCTTCATCTTGTCGGTGATGCCGGTCACGACCGTCGGGTCGAAGAACAGCCCGTCGCGCGGCTTGCCGCCGGTGACGACGGTGGCGCCACCCTCCACCGCGTCCTGGATATGTTCCCGGACCTTTTCGACCGCGTCCCGGTTGATCAGCGGGCCGGTGGTCACGCCTTCCTCCAGCCCGTCGCCGACGCGCAGCTTGTCCACCGCCGCCGCCAGCCTTCTGGCGAATTCGTCATAAACGCCGGCCTGGACATAGATGCGGTTGGCGCAGACGCAGGTCTGGCCGTTGTTGCGGAATTTCGAGGCCATGGCGCCCTCGACCGCCGCGTCCAGGTCGGCATCGTCGAAGACGATGAAGGGCGCGTTGCCGCCCAGCTCCATCGAGCATTTCAGCACCTGGTCGGCGGCCTGGCGCAGCAGGATGCGGCCGACCTCGGTCGAGCCGGTGAAGGTCAGCTTGCGGATCAGCGGGTTCTCGCAGAACTCCTTGCCGATGTCCGAGGCGCGCGACGAGGTGACGATGCTGAACAGTCCCTTGGGCACGCCCGCGCGCTCGGCCAGCACCGCCAGCGCCAGCGCCGAAAGCGGCGTTTCGGCGGCGGGGCGGCCGACGAAGCCGCAGCCGGCGGCGATGGCCGGGCCGCATTTGCGGGTGATCATGGCGTTGGGGAAGTTCCAGGGCGTGATCGAGCCGACCACGCCGATCGGCTGGCGGATCACCGTCAGGCGCTTGTCGGGCTGGTGGCCGGGAATGGTCTCGCCATAGATGCGCTTGGCCTCCTCGCCGAACCATTCGATGAAGCTGGCGCCATAGGCGATCTCGCCCTTGGCCTCGGGCAGCGGCTTGCCCTGTTCGGCGGTCAGGATGCGGCCCAGGTCGTCCTGGTTCTCGATCATCAGGTCGAACCATTTGCGCATGACCTGGGCGCGCTCCTTGGCGGTGCGGGCGGCCCAGCCCTTCATCGCCTCGGCCGCGGCGGCGATGGCGCGGGCGACCTCGGCCCGGGACAGGTCCGCGACCTCGGCGATCACGTCGCCGCGGGCCGGGTTCACCACCGGGAAGGTCTTGCCGTCGTCGGCGTTCACCCACTCGCCGGCGACATAGGCGCGGGTCTCCAGCAGCGAGGGGTCTTTCAGCAGCATCTTCAGCTCGGTCGCAGGCTTGTTCATGGCGGGGCTCCTTCCAGTCCGGTCGCGTTGCAGGCTTGCGCTTTTGCCCGGGCAACGCAAGCCACAGCTTCGCCGCCGCCCAGAGTCGAGAAATCGTGATGAACCCGCCCGGGTTTTCCGGCGTTGCCTCCTTATCGTCAGGTTTTCCCTCTTGGCGTGTGTGACCGGGACGGCGCCTCTCTCTCTCGAGCGCCGTCCCATTTTCGGCCCCGGCAATTCCTCAGCCCGCGCCCCAGCAGGGCTGCAGGTCGCCCGGCCGCGGGCGGGCCGCGTGGACGCCGCGCGCGATGGCGCGGGCCAGCGTGCAGGCGGCGGCGTGGCCCAGCTGGAAGGGCGTCAGCGCCGGATCGGGCAGCGGCTTCGCGCCGGTCGAGGCGGCAAAGACCAGATCGCCGTCGAAGGGCGTATGGCTGGGCACGATGGCGCGGGCCATGCCGTCCTGCGCCGCCGTGGCCAGCCGGGTCAGCCCGGCCTTGTCGAGCGCCGCGTCGGTCGCGACGATGGCGATGGTCGTCGCCTCGCCCAGCCGCTTCATGGGGCTCGGCTCATGCGCGGCGGGGTAGGGACCGGACAGGCCCAGCCCGCCGAACTCGCCCCCAAGCTCCCACGGTGCGGCCCAGAACTGCCGGGACTCGCCCGCCGTCACCGATCCCAGCGCGTTCACCACCACCAGCGCCCCCAGGGTGATGCCGCTTTCCAGCACCGCCGAGGCCGAACCCAGCCCGCCCTTCCAGTGCCGTGTCATGACGCCGGTGCCCGCTCCCTCGCTGCCAAGCGCGAAATCCGCCGATGCGGCGTCCAGCGCCGCACGGCCGAGCGCAGGATAGGGGTTCGTCTGCCAATCCTTGTCGCCGCCGTTCAGCAGGTCGAAGACGATGGCGCCGGGCACGATGGGCACGCGCACCGGGCCGACCGGAAAGCCCCGGCCCATGGCGCGCAACCCGTCCGAGACGCCGTCGCAGGCGGCAAGCCCGAAGGCCGAGCCGCCCGACAGCACCAGCGCATCCACCCCGCCGACCAGCTTGTCGGGGGCCAGCAGCTCGGTCTCGCGCGTGCCGGGGGCGCCACCCATGACGTTGACGCCGCAGGCGAAGGCGGCCTCGCCCAGCAGCACCGTCGTGCCCGAGCGCAGTGCGTCGTCGCGGGCATTGCCGACCCGCAGGCCGGAAACATCGGTGATCAGGTTTCGCGGTCCGGGACGCATCGGGGCCTCATGCAAGCGGGGTCGGCCCGCAGTCTGCACGACGCCCCCCGTTGCCCGCAACCCGCGGCCGCATTCCGGCGTTGCAGGACGGGACCGCCGCGCCTACCTAAGGCGGCAGGACATGCGAAAGGACGCAACCATGAATGCCCCCATCCACAGGATATTCGGCCGGCCGCTGGATGCCGAAATACCGAAAGGCTACGATCAGGCGATCTTCGGCATGGGCTGTTACTGGGGCGTCGAGCGGCTGTTCTGGCAGCAGGAGGGCGTCTGGCTGACCGAGGTCGGCTTTGCCGGCGGCACCGCCGAAAATCCCAGCTACAAGCAGGTCTGCGCCGGCGGCACCGGCCATGCCGAGGTGGTGCGCGTGGTCTATGACAGCTCGCGCGTCAGCTATGAGCGGCTGTTGCAGATCTTCTGGGAAAACCACGATCCGACGCAGGGCAACCGCCAGGGGAACGATGTCGGCTCGCAATACCGCTCGCTCATCATGGTGTTCAACGACAGCCAGAAGGCGGCGGCAGAGCTCAGCAAGGCCGATTACGGCAACCGGCTGGCGGTGCAGGGCTATCCCGACATCACCACGCAGATCATCCCCGCCGCGCCGTTCTGGCGGGCCGAGGACGACCACCAGCAATATCTCGACCGCTATCCCGATGGCTATTGCGGCTTGCGCGGCACGGGTGTCAAAGCCCCCCTGACCGATACAGCCGAGGGATACTGAATGCCGACCTGGACCGCGCTGACCCATACCACCGGCCACGAGGCGGCCGAGGCGCTTGCCGAGGCGGGCGAGGAACTGACCCCCGAGCCCGTCGGCACCGGCGTTTTCGAGATCGAGGACGGCTCGAACCGCTGGGAGGTGGGGCTCTACTTCACCGAGGCCCCCGACGATGTGGCCCTGGCGCTGCTGGCCGCGGCCTGGGGCGCCGAGCCTTTCGCGGTCTCGGAACTGCCCGAGGTGGACTGGGTGGCCCATGTCCGGCGCGAGCTTTCGCCGGTCGAGGCCGGGCGCTTCTTCGTCCATGGCGGCCATGACGCCGACAAGGTGCCCGAAGGCGCCGAGGCGCTGCTGATCGAGGCGGCCATGGCCTTCGGCACCGGCCATCACGCCACGACCAAGGGTTGCCTGCTGGCGCTGGACCGGATGATCGCCGAGGGCGCCGAGCCGCAGCGCATCGTCGATATCGGCTGCGGCACCGCGGTGCTGGCCATGGCGGCGGCGCGGTCCTTCCCGGTGATGGTGCTGGCCGGCGACATCGACCCGCAGGCGGTGGACGTGGCGCGCGCCAATGTCATCGCCAACGGGCTGGACGGCCGCGTCGAATGCGTCGAGGCGGTGGGATTCGACCATCCGCTGATCGAGAACGCGGCGCCCTTCGACCTGGTCTTCGCCAATATCCTGAAGCAGCCGCTGATCGACCTGGTGCCGGACATGGTGCGCCACGTCGCGCCGGGCGGCAGGGCGATCCTGTCGGGCATCCTGGCCACCCAGGCCGAGGAGGTGATCGCGGCCTATGCGGCGGGCGGGCTGGCGCTGGAGCGGCGCGACGACTTCGGCGAATGGTCGACCCTGGTCGTCAGGCGCGGCTGAGTGCCGGAAGCACCCGCGGAAAATACTGAAGGCGGCCTTGCGGGCCGCCTGGTCGTCTTGCCCCTCCGGGCCGGGAAAAGGTCTGCCTCGGGGTTTCCGCGCAGCCGTTTTCGCGTCTTCAACCGCTGTTTAGCGGGCGCGCGCAATCCGTTCGATATCGCCGCGGCACAGACCGATATCGTCCAGCTCGCGATCCGAAAGACGGCTCAGCGCGTTTTTCGTCACGCGCGCATCGTTCCAGGCCGACAGGGCCGCCCAGATCTTCGAGCCAATACCGAGAGAGCCCGCCCCGCCATGGATGCGGTTCGTGTCAATCGCCGACATAGTTTTTCACCTTGAGATCATTGCCCGCTCATCGGGCGCTTCGTTGATGCACAGCATATAGGCTGGGCATTTTGCGAAAACCACGGACAAACCAGCATCTCTGCCATGCAGCGCGTGCATAAGGCGTAGGAATACTTAACTTTTTGCGGCAAGACGTCCTAACCGATGCTGCGGCGCAATATTCTCCTGCCGTGGGTCGGTTTGCTGCAGGAAGATTGCGCGATTCAGCCCGGTTCGCTCAACGCCAGTCGCCCAGTGCCGCCTGCCACAGCGCCAGTGACGCCACGGCAGCCGTGTCGGCGCGCAGGATCCGCGGCCCCAGCGCGATGCGCGTGACGCAATCCATGGCCGAAAGCCGCTTGCGTTCCGATTCGGACCAGCCGCCCTCGGGACCGATCAGAATCGCCCAGGGACCGCGCGGCAGGCCGGACAGAACCTGCGCCGGCCCCGCCAGCGCCTCGTCGGCCCAGAGGATGCACCGCCCGGCATCCCAGCCGTCCAGCAGCCGCGACAGCGGCACCAGCGCGGCGACCTCGGGGACGAAGGTGCCGCCGCATTGCTCGGCCGCCTCGACGGCATGGGCCTGCAGGCGGTCCTGGCGGATGCGCTCGGAATTGGTGTGGTCGGTCTGCACCGGCAGGATGCGGGCGGCGCCCATCTCGGCCGCCTTTTCCACGATGAAATCGGTGCGCGCCTTCTTGATCGGGGCAAAGACCAGCCACAGGTCCGGCGGGTCCAGCTGCGGCGCGGTCCGGCGCAGCGCCTCCAGCGCGCCGCCCCGCTTGGCGATGCGCTCGATCCGCGCCAGCCATTCGCCGTCGCGGCCGTTGAAGACCAGGATCTCGTCCCCGACACCCTGCCGCATGACCGAGGACAGGTAATGCGCCTGGTCGGGATTCAGCTCGACGCCTTGTCCCTCGGCCAGCGGGTGATCTATGAACAGTCTGATTTTCGCCATGATGGGGCGCAGCCTAATGCAGACCGACCGTCAGACGCCAGAGGGGCCGACGCCAGAGGGCCACAGCACCGTTGCCGACGCGCCGCCCGACAATTGGGTGGACCGCTACGCGCCGCCCGGCTGGAGGCCGTGGCTGCGCCTGTCCCGCGCCGACCGGCCGATCGGCACCTGGCTTCTGCTGCTGCCCTGCTGGTGGGGCATCGGGCTGGCGATGATCGCCGACCGGCCGGAATGGCGCGACCTGTGGATCGCGGTGGCCTGCGGCGTGGGCGCGGTGCTGATGCGCGGCGCCGGCTGCACCTGGAACGACATCACCGACCGCGACATCGACGACAAGGTGGCGCGCACCCGCTCGCGTCCCATCCCCTCGGGGCAGGTGACAGTCCGGGGCGCGATGGTCTGGCTGGTGGCGCAGGCGCTGGCCGGCTTCGCCATCCTGCTGACGCTGGGGGGCGCGGCCATCGCGCTGGGGGTCGCGTCGCTGGCGCTGGTCGCGATCTATCCCTTCGCCAAGCGGTTCACCTGGTGGCCGCAGGTCTTCCTGGGCCTGGCCTTCAACTGGGGCGCGCTGCTGGCCTGGGCGGCGCATATGGGCAACCTGGCCCCGGCGCCGGTGCTGGCCTATCTGGCGGGCATCGCCTGGACGGTCTTCTACGACACGATCTATGCCCACCAGGATGCCGAGGACGACGCGCTGATCGGCGTCAAGTCCACCGCCCGGCTGTTCGGGGCCGACACGCCGCGCTGGCTGGCGGGCTTCGGCATCGGCGCGGTGCTGCTCTTGGGGCTGGCGGTGCTGGCGGCGGCGCCGCAGGGCCTGGCGCTAATGCTGGGCCTGCTGGGCGTCGTCGGTTTTGCCGCGCATCTGGCCTGGCAGCTCTGGCGTTTCGACAGGACCGACAGCGCCGGTTGCCTGCGGCTGTTTCGCAGCAACCGCGATGCCGGGCTGGTGGTTGCGCTGTTTCTTGCCTTGGCCGGCCTGGTCTGATTGCGAAAATCCGCCGCAGGCATTACATGCGGCGGGTCGGAAACAGCCCGAAGGTTCCCCTGATGGCCAATCCCCAGCGATCCGCAGGGCGCCCCGCGCGCCGGGGTTCCCTTGTCGCAGCCAGCCTGATCGCCCTTGTCGCGGCCGGCGGCCTGTCCCTGTGGGGCGCCACCGCCGCCGCCGATTTCGTCGAGAGCCGGGCCGAGCGGGACGTCTCGGCGGCACTGGCCGATTACGACTGGGTGACGGTGCAGACCGACGGGCTGCAGGTGCAGCTGGGCGGCGTCGCCCCGGACGAGGTGCAGCGCTTCCGCGCCCGGGCCCGGGCGGAAACGGTGGTCGGTCCCGGCCGGGTGGTGGACGAGATGCAGGTGGCCGCCGCCGCCGCCCTGGCCACCCCGGCCTTCCAGGTCGAATTGCTGCGCAATGACGAGGGGATCTCGATCATCGGCTTGGTCCCGGCTGATCTGGACCGGGCAGCGCTGGTCGAGCGGCTGAAGCGCCAGACCGGCGTGACCCAGGTCGCCGACCTGATGGAGACCGCCGATTACCCGGTGCCCGAGGGCTGGGAGGAAGCCTTCGCCTTCGGCCTCAGGGCTGCGCAGCTGGCGGAGCAGGCCAAGGTCTCGGTGGCGGCGGGCAAGGTCTCGGTCCGCGCCGTCACCGGCAATCCCCGCGAAAAGCTGTCGCTGGAGGCGGCGCTGCAGCGCGCCCGGCCGGCAAGCGTGACGCTGCAGGCCGATATCACGGCGCCGCGGCCAGTGATCGCGCCCTTCACCCTGCGCTTCGTCAAGGATGCGGCCGGTGCGCGCTTCGACGCCTGCGCCGCCGATACCGGCAGCGCCCGCGACCGCATCCTGGCCGCCGGACGCGCGGCCGGGGTGCCCGGCGAGCCGCCTTGCCCGCTGGGCCTGGGCGCGCCCTCG
>NZ_JAEHFP010000210.1 GCF_016446475.1 Paracoccus binzhouensis
CTTCGTGGCCCCCAGCCGCGCGCGGCAGGCTCCGGCCGGCACGCCCTCGGATGCGGTGATGCAGCGCCTTGCCGCCGCCGTGCAGAAAGCGCCCGAGCGTCAGCAGGCGGCCGCCCAGGGCCGCGCCGCCCAGCCGCAGCAGCAATCCGCCGCCGACCAGGCGCGCCCGCACGGCCGCATGGGCGGTCTCAGCCGCATGCTCGAGCGCATCTCGGGCCATGGCGAGCAGGCCGAGAAGCCCGCCCCCTCGACCATCGCCGAGCGGGTGAGCGAGCGCGTCGCGGCCCGCAACCGCACGGGCTTCGATGCCGGTTTCGACGATCTGGCCAGCCCGGACCGGGCTGGCGAGAATGTCGAAATTCCGGCCTTCCTGCGTCGCCAGGCGAATTGAGCCGTTCACATTATTTCGGCCCCGGAATCGGAAAGGACCGCCCTTGGCGGTCCTTTTCATTTGGAAGATCAGGTCGTTGCAGCAGGAGGCACGACGGGCTCTGCCGCGCTGCGGCGATTGTTTCACGCCGTTACAAATCGTTAGTTGAGCCGTCGGCCCCGCATGCCTAACTGAGGTTCACCCGGCGGGAATCCCCGTCCGCGGGAAACGGCATTCGCAAGATTCACCAGATTCGGCAGGCAGGACCATGCAGACCACCATCGCTCAGAAAGCCCAGTTCCGCGGCGTCGGGCTGCATTCGGGTGCGGCCGTGCGCCTGACGATTCTGCCGGCTCCGGCCGATCACGGCATCGTCTTCGTGCGCACCGACCTGGACCGCGCCCGGATCCCGGCGCGATGGGATCATGTCACCCCCTCGCAGCTCTGCACGCTGCTGGACAACGGCCGGGGCGCGACCGTCTCGACGGTCGAGCATGTGATGGCGGCGCTGTCGGGCACCGGCATCAACAATGCCGTGGTCGAGGTGAACGGCCCGGAAGTGCCGATCCTCGACGGTTCCTCGGCCCCCTTCGTGCAGGGCCTCCTCGAGGCAGGCCTGCGCCAGCAGCCCGATGCGCCCTTGCGCGCCATCCGGGTGCTGCGCGAGGTCGAGGTGCAGCAGGGCGAGGCCTTCGCCCGCCTGTCGCCCGCCGACCGGCTGGAGATCCATTTCGACATCGACTTCGTGGACGCGGCGATCGGCCACCAGGAAAAGCGCCTCGACATGGCCAACGGCACCTTCGTGCACGAGTTGATGGACAGCCGCACCTTCTGCCGCCAGGCCGATGTGGTGAAGATGCAGCAGAACGGCCTGGCGCTTGGCGGCACCTATCTGAACGCCGTGGTCTTCGACGGCGACAAGGTGCTGTCGCCCGGCGGGTTGCGCCACCGCGACGAGGCGGTGCGCCACAAGATGCTGGACGCGGTGGGCGACCTCGCGCTGGCCGGGGCGCCGCTGCTGGCGCGCTATACCGGGCATCGCGCCGGCCATGCCATGACCAACCGGCTGCTGCGGGCGCTGTTCGCCCGGCCCGACGCCTGGGAATGGGTGACGCTGACCCCGGCGATGGAAAGCCGCCTGCCCGGCGCCGGGGTGCTGGCCGCGGCCGCGCGCTTCGCTCCCCATGCCCGCCAGCTGGCCGTCGCCTGACGGTGACGGCCGCCTTGCCGATTTGCGGTTTTGGCATTTTGCGCAGCCAGATTTTCTGTGCTAGGACGACCGGGCCGTGCGGGCCTTCCGCCCGTTCGGCGGCATGAATTTCTGACGGGCAGGGTGGAATGACAGGCATCAGATCGGGTTCCTTGGTCGCGGCTGTGCTGTCGGTCGGCCTTCTGGCAGGATGCGGCGGCGGGGCGGGCAATCAGCCCGAATCATTCGAGAATTTCACCGCCGAACAGATCTACAAGCGCGGCGAATACGAGCTCGAGAATTCGCGCAAGCCCAAGGACGCGGTGAAGTACTTCTCCGAGGTCGAGCGGCTTTACCCCTATTCGGAATGGGCCAAGCGGGCGCTGATCATGCAGGCCTATTCCTATCACCGCGCCCGCGACTACGAGGAGGCGCGCGGCGCCGCGCAGCGCTTCATCGACACCTATCCGGGCGACGAGGATGCGGCCTATGCGAAATACCTGCTGGCGCTTTCCTATTACGACCAGATCGACGAGGTGGGTCGCGACCAGGGCCTGACCTTCCAGGCTTTGCAGGCGCTGCGCGAGGTGATCGAGCAATATCCCGACACCGAATATGCCCGCTCGGCGATCCTGAAGTTCGACCTGGCCTTCGACCACCTGGCGGCGAAGGAGATGGAGATCGGCCGCTACTACCTCAAGCGCGGGCACTATACGGCTGCCATCAACCGCTTCCGCGTCGTGGTCGAGGAATACCAGACCACCACCCACACGCCCGAGGCGCTGATGCGGCTGGTCGAGGCCTATCTGGCGCTTGGCCTGAACGACCAGGCGCAGACGGCGGGCGCGATCCTGGGCCATAACTTCCAGTCCTCGCCCTTCTACGAGGATGCCTATGCGCAGCTGCGCGGCCATGGCCTGCAGCCCGAGGCGCGCGGCGACAGCTGGCTGACGCGGATCTACCGCCAGGTCGTCCAGGGCAAATGGCTGTGAGGCGGCGCTGAAGCGCCGCCCTGGGGGTGGGGTCATGCTGCGTTCCCTCGACATCCGCGACATGCTGCTGATCGACCGGCTGGAGCTGGAATTCCAGCCGGGCCTGAACGTGCTGACCGGCGAGACGGGGGCGGGCAAGTCGATCCTGCTGGACTGCCTTGGCTTCGTGCTGGGCTGGCGCGGCCGCGCCGACCTGGTGCGCCAGGGCGCCGGTCAGGGCGAGGTCACGGCCGTCTTCGACCTGCCGCCCGGCCATCCGGCCCGCACGCTGCTGGACGAGGCCGGTTTCCCGGTTTCGGACGAGCTGATCATCCGCCGCGTGAATGCCGGCGACGGGCGCAAGACCGGCTGGATCAACGACCGCCGCGCCTCGGGCGAGGTGCTGCGGACGCTTTCGGAGCTGCTGGTCGAGCTGCATGGCCAGCATGACGACCGCGGGCTGCTGAACCCGCGCGGCCACCGGCTGCTGCTCAATGCCTTTGCCGGGCTGGACCCGGGCCCGGCCCGCACCGCCTGGGCCGCCCGGCGCGAGGCGCGCGCGGCGCTGGAGCGGGCCGAGGCGGCGCT
>NZ_JAEHFP010000211.1 GCF_016446475.1 Paracoccus binzhouensis
CTGCCGGCGCTGCGCGGCGAATGCGCGCCGCCATAGGCGCTGCCGCCGCCCGCGCCGCCCGAGCGCCCGCCGAGCACCTGGCCCAGCATGTCGCCCAGCCCGCCCGAGCCGGTCGAGCGGCTGCCGGCGCTGCCGGTATTGTTGCCGAACAGGTCGCCCAGCAACCCGCTGGACCCCTGCCCGCCGCCCGAGCGCGGGCGGTTCTGGGCGTTCTTCATCATGGTTCCGATGCCTTTGGCCAGCATGACGCCAGCCGCGACGCGGGCGAGGGATTTCATCAGGCTCATCTCGTTCCTCCGGATGCGTTGCGGGGCCGCCGGGCCGGGCAGCCTTGTCTGCGCGATTCCAACGCCTTCACGGCGCTCCGGTTCCACGGTCACAGAGGGCGCGGCAAAGGCTGGCGCGCCCTTGATTTTTCCCCGGCACGATTATAAGTCGCGGCGGATGTTTCACGACGGGGGCTGTCGCGCGGGTGGCCCCCCCGATAGGAGGCCATGATGGCAAAGGCAAAGTTTGAACGGACGAAACCGCACGTCAACATCGGGACGATTGGTCACGTTGACCACGGCAAGACGACGCTGACGGCTGCGATCACCAAGTATTTCGGTGAATTCAAGGCCTATGACCAGATCGACGGCGCCCCCGAGGAGCGTGCGCGCGGCATCACGATCTCGACCGCGCATGTGGAATACGAGTCCGAGAACCGGCACTATGCCCACGTGGACTGCCCCGGCCACGCCGACTACGTGAAGAACATGATCACGGGTGCTGCGCAGATGGACGGCGCGATCCTGGTGGTGAACGCCGCCGACGGCCCGATGCCGCAGACCCGCGAGCACATCCTGCTGGGCCGCCAGGTCGGCATTCCCTACATGGTGGTCTACCTGAACAAGGTCGACCAGGTGGACGACCCGGAGCTGCTGGAACTGGTCGAGATGGAAGTGCGCGAGCTGCTGTCGTCCTACGACTATCCCGGCGACGACATCCCGATCATCAAGGGCTCGGCGCTGGCGGCGCTGGAAGGCCGCGACAAGGAGATCGGCGAGGATTCGATCCGGGCGCTGATCGCGGCGGTGGACGAATACATCCCGACGCCCGAGCGCGCGGTTGACCAGCCGTTCCTGATGCCGATCGAGGACGTGTTCTCGATCTCGGGCCGGGGCACGGTTGTGACCGGCCGGGTTGAGCGCGGCGCGGTGAACGTGGGCGACGAGCTCGAGATCGTGGGCATCCGTCCGACGAAGAAGACCACCTGCACCGGGGTCGAGATGTTCCGCAAGCTGCTGGACCGCGGGGAAGCCGGCGACAACATCGGGGCGCTGCTGCGCGGCATCGACCGCGACGGGGTCGAGCGCGGCCAGGTTCTGGCGAAGCCCGGCTCGGTGACGCCGCATACCGAGTTCGAGGCCGAGGCCTATATCCTGACCAAGGAAGAGGGTGGCCGTCACACGCCGTTCTTCGCGAACTACCGTCCGCAGTTCTACTTCCGGACCACGGACGTGACCGGGACGGTGAAGCTTCCGGAGGGCACCGAGATGGTGATGCCGGGCGACAACCTGAAGTTCACGGTCGAGCTGATCGCGCCGATCGCGATGGAGGAGAAGCTGCGCTTCGCCATCCGCGAGGGCGGCCGCACGGTCGGCGCCGGCGTGGTGTCGAAGATCCTGAAGTGATGCAGCGGGGCGGGGTTCCGGCCCCGCCCGCGCGCGACATGGTCGGATGATCCCGGAGACGGGATATCGCGACGACGGCCAGGCCGCCCCCCGGGGCGGCCTTTGGCTTTTCACGGGCGCGGGGGCAGAGGGCGCGCACATGGGGAGGCAGGGGGCGGCCAGCGGGGCGGAGACGCTAAAGCGCCTCCGAAAATCCGGCGCGTTCAAATTCGACCCGGAGATGCTGCATGGTGCTTGTGCGATCCACATCCCGCTGCGCCTGGATCGCGCGCAGCCAGGCGCGGGCATCGGCCAGCGCGGCGGCGCGATACTCCGCCGGTCGCCAATGCGCCTCGATGTCGATGCCGTGTCGGGCCAGAATCGCAAGCAGGGCTCCGATATTGTAGAATGCGACGCCCCGGACCGGGATCGGCGAGCCATCCGCCCTGAGCGGTCGGGCGAAAGCCTTGATGATGGGCGCGTATTCCAGCTCGCGGCAGCGTGCGGTCAGATGCGCCTTGGCAAGCGTGCTGTGCGGTCGCCGCCGCAGGACCAGGATCTTCTGGTCGACCCGGCCCAGCAATTGGCGGCCGTGCATGGCCGAGCCTTCGGCGAAGATCAGCAGCTTGGCCCCGGCATAGAACGCCATCTGCCGCTCGAGGCTTTCCTTGCCGGGGTCCATGATCGCAATGCCGGCGCGGGTGAGCGCGGCGACCAGCGCTGCCTCGCCGGGATTGGAGCCGTTGCCCTTGGCGGCCTCGCCCAGGCGATGCACGTAAAGCACCTCGTTCCTGATCGGCTCCAGCCGGTTCAGCCGCGGCAACTCGTCCAGCAGGTCGAGATACCAGTCGGGCGGCGCATCCGGGCCCAAGTATTCCGCTTGGGGATAGACATGCAGCCGCGCGGCGCGGCAGGGGCCGGTCACGAAGCCGATACGGTCGGGATGCAGGCCCAGCCAGGCCATGACCGCCCAGAAGAATCCCGGCACCTCGCCGATCATCTTGCCGGGCGGCAGCGTGAACAGCACCCGCGCCTCCGGGTGGCGATAAAGCGCCGGCGGCAGGCGGCTGACATGCTCGGCCACCAGGTGGCCAAAATGGAAAAAGCAGCGCCCGCCCCAGATCACCGGCTCGTCCAGGCGCGGGCCGCGGCGCCAGCCCGGGCGGGCATTCACATCGTGATGGTGGCCATGCGCGCGGTGGCGCACGATCGGCATGTTGTCGAAATCCGGCCAGACCGGGCCGCCGTCGAACATCAGGTTGCGATTGGAGAAGCGCTTCGCCGGCACCAGGCGGATCTCGGCAAGGCTCAGCCCCGGCGGCACGGCGATACCGGGCCGCGCCTCGCGCCAGTCCGCGACCGGCCCGGTCCAGGCCGGCCGGCGCCGG
>NZ_JAEHFP010000212.1 GCF_016446475.1 Paracoccus binzhouensis
GCCCCTCGCAGCCGTCAACGCCATGATTTATATGCGAAATATCACGATTACGACAGCGAAATCAGCGACTTACTTGGAGAATGTGGGTGTACGCCTCATCCTGAGCGACAATGTTGCCGACCAGCCGCTTAAACTCGCGAGAGGTCGAAGCCGATCCGCACTTGTCTTGCAAAGCAGAAAGACTGATTTTCCACTCTTTCTTCGAGCCACAGTGCTTGCGGGCGATCTCATAGATGCGCCGCTCTAATGGCTTACGCAGCCGGAAATAGTTCCGGTGGAGGGTCAAAACTTCATGCGCTTGGATCGCGTTGAACACCCAATCAGAGAGTTGCACTTCGATTTCCTGCATCCGACCATCACGGGTTTCACGTACGATACGAGCGCGGTCGATGATGCTAAAAATATCCAATTGCTCGACATCGCCGGTCACGATGTTCGTCTCAATCTGTGTCCCTTGCAGCCGGGCGAGGGCGCTTCGAAGGCCGCTATATCCACGCCCATCTGATGGCCGGTTCGTTGCTTTCAGGAGGTCGAACGCCTTCAGGCGAACGATTTTTGAAACCTTCTGACCTTTGTTGATAGCTGCCATAATTTGACTGATGCAGTAGATCAGCACATCGCGATCGTGGATCGTTGCCAGACCATCGGACGAAGGTTTCACTTCGAGATAGTTTCGCCCCGTCCCATCTTCGTATCGCCGCACTCGGTGATCTGGTTTTGTAGAAAGCGAGAAAATCGGATGCGCCATCGAAGCCATGTCACCCTTGGGTGCGGCATCAAAGATATCGCATACAAAAAAGTCGCCTTGTTCCTGCCGATCTGGCAGCAAGGGAGAGCGGTCGCCGTCTTTCGTGATTTCACACACC
Source organism: Paracoccus binzhouensis (assembly GCF_016446475.1). Taxonomy (GTDB): domain Bacteria; phylum Pseudomonadota; class Alphaproteobacteria; order Rhodobacterales; family Rhodobacteraceae; genus Paracoccus; species Paracoccus binzhouensis. Next base: position 867 of record NZ_JAEHFP010000212.1, read on the forward strand.
ATGACCTATGTTTCGTGATTTCACACACACGGTCAAGCCCTTTCGTGATTTCACACACAGGCGTAGAGCTTTCGTGTCTTTACACACATTCTTTCGTGTCTTTACACACGCTTTATCGTGACTCTACACACAGACCACTTCTAAAAGCTTAATGAATTCATAGGGCTATGAACACTTATCCACAGCGTAACACATTATATAACACATATTTAACACTACAAATTCCCCATCATTTCAGCAGCGGTTTCCAAACCCGAACGCATGGAAAAGTGCTCGCAGCTAAGAATGCGCGCGAAAGGCAGCGAAACGTACCTCAGTTCAAAGGGTTCTGATCGAATCTTCCACGGTAGGTCTTGCTCTTGAAATACACATTCTGCTTGGCCTTGAGCGGGTTGCGGTTGCCTACCAGCAGCAGCAGATCATCAGCCTTCATGCCAGTGATCTGTTCAGCGGTCATGAGCTTCTGACGTTGCTCTGAATAGGAAAAATCCCGCCCCTCGTTCGGAGCCTTCCCCTCTCGAATTTGCTGAGAATAGACAGTGCTTTCCCCGAGGTGGCGTGCTGCCCATTCGGCGGTTTCGATATCGTTGAGGTTGAAGACGCGTTTGGTGATGCAGGAGCCGAAGATCGAGCGGGCATCGTTGGGACCGTAGGCCTTTTCGACCTGGCCCGTGTCCTGGGTGACGAACAGGGCTTCGACACCGGCCCCTGCGGCGACATTGGCAATGTTCATGATCTGCTCCATGCGGCCCATCCGCACGAATTCATCCAGCACCAGCAGGATCGGGGCCTTGATCTTGCGCCGCCCGTCCTGGCGCACGACAGTGCCCAGGACGAGGTTGATGAACAGGCGCATGAAGATCGCTTGCTTATCGACCTGATCGAGCGGGACCACAATGAAGAGATCGACCTGGTCATCGAGCAGATCATCCATGCGGAAACTAGACCCGGCCAGGAAGTGGCGCATGTTGTCCGACTGCATCCACTCGAAGGCCTTCGAGACCGCCGTCTGAATCGACCCGCGTTCGCGGTCACCCGCGCGCAGGATCGTTGCGGCGGTCTGTGCCGGGCGGTGGCCGACGAGGTCCTTGTTGTCTGACCAGGCTTCAAGCGTGCCGTCGAGGTTTGCGGACAGAAGCAGATCGGCGACGGCGATCAGGTTGCGCCGGTTCGGTTCTTCCTGTGTCACGACCACCTCGATCGCGGCCGCGACCAGCTGGCGGGCCATTTCCGAAAAATGCGCGCCGTCGCCTTGTTCCGGTTTCACCAGACCGTCTGCAACCAGGGCCACGTCGCGCGCCAGCTCATGGGGCCGGATGTAGTCGAGCGGGTTGAACTGATCCTTTCCATCCTCGACGAGGCCGAAAGGGTTGAGGACCGCCACCTTGCGCCCGAGCTCTTCGCGGTGCCGCCGCGTGACCGCGAAATTCTCCCCCTTGATGTCGAGGACGACGACCGGCCCCTGATGATCGAGGATCGCCGGGATCACGGCGCTGACGCCCTTGCCGCCGCGTGTGCCGGAGACAACGAGGTGATGCCCGCCGCGCCATCCCTTCGCATCGTTCTTGACGTAGCGCAGGAGCTTGCCCTTGTGCAGGGCGAGGGGCAGGCCGGTCTTGTTGCGCTTCAGCTGGGCCACGTCACTCGGGTCCATCCATCCCGCTTGCCATGGGCCGGTGCGGGATTTGCGGTTGCGGCCAATGCGCGGATTGAAGATCGCCACCAGCGGGGTGCTGACAGCGACAGCCACGCCGAAGGGCACTGTCAGGTTTTTTGAACTTTCCGAATATTCGGGGTAGATTTGCGAATGATCCTCTCGCCTGACCCTGCCCGGTTGAAGGGCCA
>NZ_JAEHFP010000213.1 GCF_016446475.1 Paracoccus binzhouensis
CCCACTCTGTTCCGCCGGAAACATGCGTTTCCGGGCAGATCAGACTGGCCGAGGCGCAGCCCATAGGCGGAGCGGGATCAACCCGCCCCCATCATCGCTAGAGATAGGAGGCCACAAATGGCTGAGAAATTCGACCTTTATGCCCATGTCATCGACATTGGGGGCATGAGCGCCCCCAACAATACGCCCGCTATTCAGGCAAAGCGAATCCTTGACGCACTAACCGCGCTTTATCCCGATGCTAACGGCAATGTATCCGAGCTGATGGAATATGCGCTTTGCGACCTGCGCCATTTGGCCGATCAGCATGTGATCTGTTTCGGCAGCACAGATCAGAAGGGGTATCGCACCTACCTTCAGGAGAAGGCCCAATGAAACCGCAAATCTCACTCATCGAGGGGCGGCACCTGACCGCCTCCGACAAGCGCAATATTCTGGCATGCATCGAGTATCAGCGTGACAAGCACCCCGCCACATGGGGCGCGGACTGGCTGGGCCGGAAATCCTCATCCAAGCGTTACACCGTCGCGCCGATCCCAGAGATGCCGAACCGCTACGAAGTCCAAATCCGCGAGAACTACCGCAACGATTATGGTTGTCCCTGTGAGCGCACGGCTCGCCTGGTGATAGAGACAAAAGGAGTTGACCCCCTGCCTGATGCACAATCGCACCCTGCTTGGGATGGCATGAAACTTTAGTAGCGAAATATCTGGGAAACGAGTCATGAGATGGCGCACCTGCCCCATTTACGAGATTTCGATGATGACCGATCTGCGTGAGCGCATTCTGGAAGCCATCCAGCGCCGTGCCTGATCGACATGGCCGCGCCCGCGAGGCGCGGCCCCCTGCCCCGAGGATTTCCCATGTTCTACGACACCCCGACGAAGCCGGGCGCTTTGGTCGCGCCCATGAATATCGCCGCCATCTGCACCGCCCGCGATGCCGCCCTTGCCCGCATTGAGGAAGGCGCAGCCGCACTGCGAGCCGCATACGATCTGACCCAGGAAGCCGCCCAAACCGCCAAGGGCGCGCATGGTGGCTGGCACTCGCCCCGCACCGACCGGGGCGAAGCGTCGGCACGGGACCGGCTTTTCCCCGGCCGGTTCGATCCAGCCGAAAGCATCGAGGCGTTCCGCCGCGACCTCGATGCCGCGATCTGGACCCGCCTTCTCGAAGAAACCGGCCTGCGCAAGATCATGGATGCCAAGGAACGCGACGATCTGGACGCGGCAATGCAAGGCGACGTGCCGCCGGCGACAATGGACAACATCACCGCCACAATTGAGCGGCTGATGGGAGATGCCGGAATGATCTGGCGGCGCGGTATCGCTCGAACCTTCACCCGATTGGATCGGCGTTTCCGTAGCCATGACGGGTTCAAGATCGGATCGCGCATCATCCTGACGCGGGTGTTCAACGAATGGGGCAGCTTTACCTACGGTGAAATCCGCCAAGTTCTCTATGATATCGAGCGCGCTTTCGCGATTCTGGACGGCCATCCCGACCGCGCCGGCGAGCTGGAGCGTGCGATCAGCATAGCCCGCCGCAACACCATCGGGCCGCGCCAGGACGAGATCGAAACCACCTATTTCAAGGTGCGTTGCTTCAAAAACGGCAATGCCCATCTCTGGATGGTCAATGATGAGCTGGTGCGGAAGGTCAACAAGACGCTGGCCGAATACTATGGCGAGGTTCTGGCCGATGCAGCCCCGAGGCAAGACCGCCCCGAGGATTACCGCCCCACGTCAACCGCCGTCGCCCGCGACCTGGCCTTCTATCCGACCCCGACCGAGGCCGTCGCCTTCCTGCTGGACGGGCTCTATCTGCGCGAAGGCCAGCGCGTGCTTGAGCCCGAGGCCGGAATCGGCAACATCGTGCGCGAGCTGCTGAAGCGCCCCGTCAGCGTCGATGCCGTCGAAATCCATCCCGGCCGGGCCGATGTGCTGCGCGGCATCGCCTCGGACCGGCTCAAGGTCAGCTGCGCCAATTTCCTTCAGATGAAGCCGCAGCCCGTTTATGACGCCGTGCTGATGAACCCGCCTTTCGCCGGCACCCACTGGATGAACCATGTCCGCCATGCCTTCGACTTCCTGAAACCGGGTGGCGAGCTGCGCGCCATCCTGCCCGCCTCGGCCGAGGTCAACGAAACGCCGGCGCACCTGAAATTCCGGGCATGGGCCGAAATATTCAGCCCAGGATGGCGCGGCCTGTGGCGGGATCTTCCGGCCGAGTCCTTTGCCGAGGTGGGCGTGCGGATCAACACGGTTGTATTGACGCTGCGTAAGCCGAACCGATAGCGTGAGCTACCTAACGCTTCTTTCTCTTTTGCGATGAAGAACACTTGCCCCCGCTTCGGCGGGGGCTTTCTTTTCCCTGCCCCGCAACCGCGGCGAGCTGGCGCGGATCGGCACCCCTTTACGGTAGCAGGTTCGGAGATCCCGGCCGAGGGCCGTGATCGGGCTAAGACAGATGCCGAGCCGGGGGATCGACCAGGCTTTGCCCGGCTCACCCCCGCCCCGACGATTTTCCATTTAGCAGGGTCCGCCCAACAGACCTGCCCTGGCCGGTCAAGGGGCAAGCGCCGCGCGTGCCGCGCGTCGGCGTCCAGCCGGGCCGTGTTGTCGGGC
>NZ_JAEHFP010000214.1 GCF_016446475.1 Paracoccus binzhouensis
GCCCGGGCGATGGCGGCGCGCTGGCGCATGCCGCCCGACAGCGCCGCCGGGCGGGCGGCGGCGAAGCCCTCCAGCCCGACCAGGTGCAGCAGTTGCGCCACCTTGCCCGGATCGGCGGGCCGGCGGGCCAGCTTGCGCGCCAGCGCCACGTTCTGCGCGGCGCTGAGCCAGGGCAGCAGCGAGGGGTCCTGGAACGCCACCGAGATCGCGCCCTGCCGGCGCTGCCGGGCCGGGTCCAGCCCGCCGATGCGCACCTGCCCCTCGTCCGGCTGTTCCAGCCCGGCGACCAGCCGCAGCAGCGTGGACTTGCCGCAGCCCGAGGGGCCGATCAGCGCCGTGGTCTGGCCGGCGGCGAAATCGGCATCGAAGCCTGCCACCGCCTGCAGGCCGCCGGGCCAGGTCTTGCTCAGCGCCCGACAGGCGATCCCGGCGCTGCTATCCTGCATGGACCGCCTCCAGGATCGAGCGGTCCCAGAGCGCGGGCGTCACCTCGCGGCCCAGCAGCGAGAGGGTGCGGATATTGGCCTCGACCGCCTCGTCGCTCCACCAGCCGAAGCCGTGCGTCTCGGTCAGTTCCGAGAACATCAGCGGCAATTGCCGGCGCGCCTGCAGCTTTTGCGTGGGCAGGTCCAGCCCGGCATCGGGAAACATGGCGACGGTCAGATCGGCCGCCGCATCGCTGTCGGCGCGGCAGGCTTCCCAGCCCCGCGCCTCGCCGGCCATCAGCGCCACCAGCGCCTCGCGGCGGTGGGCAAGGCTGTCCTCGGTCGCGATATAGGTCTGGGAATGCAGGGCATAGCCGTGATCGGCCATCAGCATGGTGCGGGCCTCGATGCCCTGGATGGCCATGGCGACCGGCAGGTCGGTTTCCCAGCAGAGCAGGCAGTCCACCTCGCCCGCGACCAGCGGCTGGGCGGAATATTGCGTGGGCACGATGCGGATGGCGTCGAAATCGACATCGTTCAGCTTGCACAGCGCCTGCAGGACGGGGGTGTTGGCGATGGCCATGCCGATGCTTTTCCCCGCCAGGTCGGCGGGGGTTTCCACGGGATTGCCGGGCAGCGAGGCGATGGCGAAGGGATTCTTCTGCATGGCGACGCCGATGATGCGGAACGGTGCCCCCTGCGCCACCGCCGCGGCGGCGTAATCGGCGGCGGAGATGCCGACCAGCGCCGTGCCCGCCACCACCGGCGGCTCGACCGGGGCATTCGGGCCGCCCTGCAGCAGCGCGACCTCCAGCCCCGACTCGCGCCACCAGCCATTCTGCAGCGCGATGTAGCTGCCGGCGAACTGCACCGAATGCAGCCAGGAGAGCTGCAGCGCCACGGCCTCCTGCGCCCGCGCCGGGCGCGGCAGGCCGGAGAGGCCGAGCGCCAGCCCCGCCGCCCCTGCCTGCCAGAGCCGGCGCCGTGTCAGGGAATGGGTCATCGGGGCACCTCCGTTCGGGTCATCATGGGGCTGGGGACGAACGACCGTGCCCGGCGAGGCGTTCCCTTGGCCCCGCATCGGGCGCGGCGAAGCCTTGCAGGATCAGGTCGCGCATCCGCTCCATCGGGATCGCCGGGCTGTCTGGCGGCGGGATCAGGCCGGGGGCAAGGCCCCATGCGGCGCTGCGTTCGACCAGCACGGCGGGGCCGATCACATGCAGGGGCACATCGCGCCCGCCATCCGGCGCGATCCCTTGCGCGGTCTGGTGATCGCCCAGCACCAGGATCAGCGGCGGCTCGTCCGCATGGCGCAGCGCATAGGCCGTGACCGTCTGCAGGGCATAGTCGACGGCGTCGCGATAGTGGCGGCGGATGCGCGCCGGGTCGCGCCAGACCTCTTGCGGGCTTGGGCCGGCGGTGGCCATGGCGGCGAAGGCGGAACCGTCCCCGACCTCGTCCCAGCCGATCAGCCGCGGCACCGGCACCCAGGGTGCATGCGAGGAGATCAGCGCCACCTGTGCGACAAGCGGCCTGTCCTCCGGCCCGCGCAGCAGCCGGTCGGCGGCGGCCAGGGTGAACTGGTCGGGCATGGTGACCCAGTTGAAGGGCGGACCGCGATAGCCCAGGTCCGATGCGGCCAGGATGCGGTCGAAGCCCATGCGCGCCGCCTCGGGCCAGGGGCGGGTGATGGCCGGCATCACGGCGGCAGTGCGGAACCCGGCGCGCCGCGCGTAATGGAACAGTCCCTGCCGCTTGCTGGCCAGCAGGGCTTGGTAAAGCGCCTGGTCGCCGATGCGCAGCCCCGAGGCGAATGTCGCATGCGCCAGCCAGCTTTGCCCGCCCTGCGTCGGCGAAGCCAGGAAGCCCGAGCGCATGGCAAGGCCGGCCCGCGCCAGATCGGCTTCGGTCCGGCGCAGGGTGGCAAGGTGGGGTTCGGCATAGAAGGGTGTCGCGAAACTGGCGCGGCCGTAGCTTTCGACGAAGATCACCAGCAGATCGCGGTCGAGCGCGCCCAGCAGGCCCGGCCGGCCCGCCATCGCGTCCCGTGCCGCCGCCGCCCGGAAGTCGCGCAGCGCGGCGACGGTTGCGGCGGCCAGCCCGGCG
>NZ_JAEHFP010000215.1 GCF_016446475.1 Paracoccus binzhouensis
TTGCGTGCCAAGGTCACCTCCCACGTAGAGATGATCTTGAATCACAGCCAGACGCGCAGGGGAATCCTTTTTGTCAACACAACCTAGGCTATCCGAGTGGCCAAACTTGAGCAATCGAATTTGCACGTAAAGAGATTGAACTTGTTGGACCTTCTGATCCCGCGCCCCCGGTGGCTCACCGGTGCTAAGGTCTCGTCAGCACCAAACCCGCCATGGCGGAGTACAAAAGTAGATGGTCTTGGCCACCTGAGTGCGGTTCCTCAGGCGACCATGGAGTCGTAGGTGTTCGCTGATACGCCGAATTTCGCGGCAAAGCCGCACCGACAGCCTTCGACGTGGGAGAGAGTTCGGTATTTGTTACACTTCCTCCGCCATTATCCTGTAGCGAACCCGAGATGAGGCTCCCGTTGGGGGCCATTTTCTTTTTGTTTCAAAGGCGCTTAGCCGATGCAGCCGAACCTCGGAGACTGGCGCCGGGTCCAATTTCCGTCTCTGAACGGCCCTCCGTCTCTAACCGAGCGAACCTCGTCAGGCCTGGTTCGGCTTCACGAAGCCCCGCGTTTCCAGCGGGTTTCGCAGGTCGCTCGACAATGGATTCAGCGGGCGCTCTTCCGGTTGGCATCGCCTTCCGGAGAACGCTCGGTAGGCATATCTGGGGGAAACCAGGTGCAGTTCTTAGGTATACTGCGGTGCCGCCAGCCTTCAGTTTCCCGCGTCTCGGAGCGTTGCCAGATGTGCGGCGAACTTGTCGAACGTATGGACACCATAGCTGACGGCGCGGAAGCCGATGGTTTGCTCCCGCTGGGTGCGGCCGGGATGAAGCTGGCGGGGCGTCAGAGCTGTTCTGCCGTCGGCCTGCCGGCCTAAAGTCACCGCCATACGGCAACGGGCGGGATTATCGTCGCGATCGGAAACGACATGCGCAGCTACGTCAGCGACCGGCAGCGGGTGGCCCTGGCGTCCTTGGCGGTTAAGCGCTTGCAGAGCGGCAAGCTCCTGATCCCTCCGGTGCCCAAGGCCGCACCTGCGGCCACGGGAGGACTGAATGCGCCGATGATCAGGACGATCGGCAAGACCTTCTATTGGAAGCAGCAGTTCGAGCGGGGGCGCTATCCCACGACGACCAGACTAGCCCGCACCCTGAAGTTCGAGCCAGGCTGGTGGCCGAGGGACTGCGTCTGACCCTGCTGGCCTATAACTACGTCGACGCCAGCCTAAGGTCAGGACCCATAACTGATCGAAAGCTCGTTAGATGGCTGCTCCCTATATCGGCCGTAGATCTTGAAGTGGCAGTCAATCGCGAGCCGCCCGGGTCATGTGGCACGGGCGGCTTGACGCCTAACGCGTTTCTGTCTTTCGAGCGGAGACTAGAAGCATCATCGGCCGCTCGAGCTCTTCGGCCAGTTCAGGCAACTGCTCGATCTGTTCGCGCGTTGGGGCGAATTCCTCGACCCGGCGCAACTCGAAGCCCGCATCAATCAGCGTGTTAAGCGTCGTGCCGAGGGTCCGGTGATACTTCAACACGCCCTTGGCGAACCAGTCCGTGCGGCGTTCGCCCTCAAGTGAATAGCCGTTGACCGGCCAGGTCTTGCGGCCGTCTTCATCGGTGATCCAATGCGGATGCGCCGCAGCCATGAAGATCGGATGCTCGATCGTGAAGACCAGATCTCCGCCGGGAACAAGCGCCTTTTGGATCATGCGCGTGAGGCGCCGGAAATCCTCGACATAGTGGAACGTCAGAGCGCTGTAGACGAGGTCGAAAGCTGCCTCGGGCAGTTCCAGCGTTTCGAGATCGGCGATCCGATATTCAATGGCGGGGTCTGAGATATCGGCCTTAGCGCGGGCGATCATGTTCTGCGACAGATCGAGGCCAAGCACCGAGACCGCGCCTTGCGCGCGCATCCAGCGCGAGGCCCAGCCGAACCCGCAGCCCAGATCGGCTACGCGCTTGCCGGTTAGCGTAGGCAACATGGCCCGGATAGCCGGCCATTCGGGCGCGCCGTCCAGCCCATGCACCTGTCGCGGCAACTGGCTGTAGCCAGAGAAGAAATCGGGATTGTCGTAGATATTCTGTGCCATGTTTAACTCCATAGTGAAAGGAGGACGAGGCACGTTTCAAAGCCGAAAGACCTCGTCCGCGAGGGGCGAGGCCAGGGTTGGCGATCCGCATGTTCAGTTTGCGTGGTCGACATCCCGGCACCCCGCCCTGGGGAAGCCGGCCAACCGGGCGACAATATGGATGTCCTTCTCGACCATGGCCGATATTTCGGCGAGACCTCAGCCAGTGTCAAGCCTGCGACATTGCATGGGAGCTGCTTTGTCCATACAGCCAGCCCTTGGCTGGGCAGGGTTCAATCTTCCTTCGCACCGTGATTCAAGTGCGGCAGGAGGACCTGCCGATGTCTGATAAATTCTGGCTCACGGAGGCTCATGTGTGGATGCCCCGGTTCATGCAAGGGCAAATTCGTGCCGCCGGGCATGTGATCGGTGCGGTCATGTGTCAGGCCTGTCGATACG
>NZ_JAEHFP010000216.1 GCF_016446475.1 Paracoccus binzhouensis
CCGCCGCGGGCGGGCCAAGGGGCGCACGCACGCGCGCGCCTTGCATCCGCCGGCGCCCCGGCCGTGCCGCCACGGCGGCGCCCGCGGGGCTTGACAGCCGCAAGTCGCATTCCCACCTCAACGCTGTCGGACGGCCCTTTCGGCGCCGACGGACCTGCCCGCCCGTCCCGGGGGGCAAGCCTTTGTATCGCTTTGATGAAAGGATGCGAAAATGCGCAACTTCGACCTGACCCCGCTTTATCGTGCCTCGGTCGGCTTCGACCGCATGGCCGATGTCATGGACCGTGCCCTCTCGGCCGATATCGCCAGCTATCCCCCCTACAACATCGAGAAGACCGGCGAGAACACCTATCGCATCTCGATCGCCGTGGCCGGCTTTGCCGCCGACGACCTGAGCGTCGAGGTCAAGGACGGCGCCGTCATCGTCTCGGGCAAGAAGGCCGCCGAGGAGGAAGGCCGCAGCTATCTGCACCGCGGCATCGCCACCCGCGCCTTCGAGCGCCGCTTCACCCTGGCCGATCATGTCCGCGTCGATGGTGCCAGCCACGAGGATGGCATGCTGAACATCGACCTGGTGCGCGAGATCCCCGAGGCGCTGAAGCCGCGCCGCATCGAGATCACGAAACCGGCCAAGGCGGTGGAAAAGCTGGACGCCTGAGGTCCGGCCTGACCGCGCGGAGGCGCTGCCCCAGGAAGGGGCTCCGCCCCGCTCGTCGCTGAAAAAGCTCCGGCAGACCTTTTCCCGGGCGCTCTTGCCCCCGGAGTATTGAAAACGGAAGAAAGCCAGGGGCGCCGCTTGCAGCGCCCCTTTTGCCATGCGCGCCGCCCGGTCCGTTTCCGGCGTCCTTTTCCGTTTCGAAAATACCCCGGGGTCCGGGGCGGAGCCCCGGCGCGGCGGCTGCCGCTAGAGCCTGCGGCGGGCGCGCAGCGCCGCAGTGATGGTGCCGTCGTCGAGATAGTCGAGCTCACCGCCGAGGGGCACGCCCTGCGCCAGGCCGGTGACGGCGACGCCGGTCGGGGCCAGCGCCTCGGCGATGTAATGCGCGGTGGTCTGGCCCTCGACCGTGGCCGAGAGGGCGAGGATGACTTCGGTGACGTTTTCCTCGGCGATGCGGGCAATCAGCTGCGGGATGCGCAGGTCCTCGGGACCGATTTCGTCCAGCGCCGAGAGGCTGCCGCCCAGCACGTGGTAGCGGCCGCGGAAGGCGCGGCCGCGCTCCAGGGCCCAGAGGTCGGCGACGTCGGTCACCACGCAGATCTCGCCAGTGGCGCGGGCCGGATCCTCGCAGATCGGGCAGATGTCGGACTGGGTGATGTTGCCGCAGACCAGGCATTCGCGGGCGCTTTCCGCCACGCTGGCCATCAGCGCCGCCAGCTGCGCCATCTGTCCGGCGCGGCGGCGGATCAGGTGCAGCACGATGCGCCGGGCCGAGCGCGGCCCGAGCCCCGGCAGCCGTGCCATGGTGGCGATCAGCGTCTCGATCTCGTCGCCGGAGGCGGGCGGCATCGTTCAGAAGGGCATCTTCATGTCGGCCGGCAGGCCGAGCTCGCGGGTCAGGCGGGCCATTTCCTCGGCCGCCTTGTCCTGGGCGCGGCGCTGCGCGTCCTTGATCGCGGCCAGGATCAGGTCCTCGACCACCTCCTTGTCCTCGGCCTTGAAGATCGAAGGGTCGATGTCGAGCGCCGTCAGCTCGCCCTTGGCCGTCGCCGTGGCCTTGACCAGCCCGGCCCCGGCCTCGCCGGTGACGGTCAGGCGGCTCAGCCCCTCCTGCATCTCGGCCATCTTGCCCTGCATCTGCTGGGCGGCTTCCATCATCTTGGACAGATCCATGTCGCCAAGGCCCTTGAACATCGCTTAATCCTCGTCCTCGAAAGGGTCCCATTCCTCGACCTCGGCCACCGGGCCTTCGGTCAGTTCATGCGGGGATGTATCCTCGCCCGCCGGCTTTTCAACCGTAGCCGGCACCGGGATCGGCCGGATCCGGGTGATCTTCGCGCCGGGGAAGGCGGCGAAGATCGCCTGCACGGTCGGGTTCCGCATGGCGCGGGCGCGGGCCTCGGCCTCGCGCGCGGCGCGCTGTTCGCTGACCGTCGGCTGGCCGGGCTCGGCGGTCACGGTCACCGCCCAGCGATAGCCGCCGGTCCAGCCGCGCAGCCGTTCCGCCAGCCGCTGGGCGAAGTCGCGCGGCGCGTGGTCGGTGGGCTGGAACTCGATCCGGCCGGGCGAATAGCGCACCAGGCGCAGGTGATCCTCGACATCCAGCAGAAGCTTCATGTCGCGCATGCGCCGGATCAGGTCCAGCACCGATTCGAAATCGGGAAAACCGGCCAGCGCATCGGGCGAGACGGCGATGGCCGCGGCGCTGCCGTCCTGGCGGACGGCGACCGGGGCGCGGGGGGCGGTGGCGCGCGGCGCATCCTGGCGCGCCTCGGCTCGCG
>NZ_JAEHFP010000217.1 GCF_016446475.1 Paracoccus binzhouensis
CCCCCCCCCCCCCCCCCCCCCCCCCCCCCCCCCCCCCCCCCCCCCCCCCCCCCCCCCCCCCCCCCCCCCCCCCCCCCCCCCCCGCCCCGGCAAGGCCGGTCCATGCCACGTTAACGCTAACACAGACCCTTGCGCAGCAGCGCGGAAAAGCGCACCCTGCCGGCAGTTTCCGCAAGAACGAGGCCCGCCATGACCCCCGAAATCCAGTCCCGGAACACCCGCGCGCTTTGCGAACTCGCCCCGGTGATCCCGGTCCTGGTGGTCGGCGACGCCGGTCGCGCCGAGGGGCTGGCCACGGCCCTGGTCGCCGGCGGCCTGCCGGTGCTGGAAGTCACGCTGCGCACCCCCGCCGCGCTCGATGTCATCCGCCAGATGGCCAAGGTTCCCGGCGGCCATGTCGGCGCCGGCACGGTGCTGACCCCCGACGACGCGAAACGCGCCAGGGATGCCGGCGCCAGCTTCGCCGTCTCGCCCGGCCTGACCGAGCGGCTGGCCCGCGCCTGCGAGGAGATCGGCCTGCCGCTCCTGCCCGGCGCCGTCACCGCCTCCGAGGTGATGCGGGCGATGGAACTGGGCTATTCCATGCTGAAATTCTTCCCGGCCGAGGCGGCGGGCGGGGCGAAATCGCTGAAATCCCTGGCCGGGCCGCTGCCGCAGGTCAGCTTCTGCCCGACCGGCGGCGTGACCCCGCAGAACGCCCCGGACTATCTGGCGCTGCCGAACGTGGTCTGCGTCGGCGGCAGCTGGATCGCTCCCGATGCCGATGTCGCTGCCGGCGATTGGGCGGCCATCGAAACCCGCGCCCGCGAGGCTGTCGCGTTGAAATGACCGCCGCGCCCGATCTCGCCGGCCCCGACGCCATGCGCCGCGCCAGGCGCAATGTCGTGGTGCTGCTGCTGGCCCAGGCGCTTCTGGGGGCGCAGATGTCGATGATCTTCATCGTCGGCGGGCTGGCGGGCCAGATGCTTAGCCCCAATCCCTGCATCGCCACCCTGCCCCTGTCGATGATGATCCTGGGCTCGGCGCTTTCGGCGCGGCCGCTTTCGGGCTTCATGCGCCGGCATGGGCGGCGGGCCGGGTTCCTGCTCTCCTGCGGCTCCGCAGCACTGGGGGCGGGGATCGCCGCCTATGCGCTGTCGGCGGGCAATTTCTGGCTGTTCACCGCCAGCGCCCTCTTCACCGGGGTCTACATGGCGGCACAAGGCTTCTTCCGCTTCGCCGCCACCGATTGCGCCCCACCGGAATTCCAGTCCCGCGCCATCTCCTGGGTGCTGGCCGGCGGGCTTGCCGCCGCCTTCACCGGCCCGCTGCTGGTGCGGCTGACCGCCGACCTGACCGCCATCCCCTTCCTGGCCACCTATGCCGTGATCATCGGGCTGAACCTGCTCGGCCCGATGCTCTTCGCCTTCCTCGATATTCCGCGCCCACCCCCGCCCGCCCCCGGCCATGCCGAGGGCCGGCCCCTGGGTGCGCTGCTGCGGGTGCCGCAGATCGCGGTGGCGATGATCTGCGGCATGGTCTCCTATGCGCTGATGAACCTGGTGATGACCTCGGCGCCGCTGGCGGTGGTCGGCTGCGGCTTCGCCACGGCGGATGCGGCGAACATCGTCTCGGGCCATGTGCTGGCGATGTTCGCGCCCTCGTTCTTCACCGGCCAACTGATCGCCCGCTTCGGCGCCACCCGCATCGTCATGCTGGGCCTGACGATCCTGGCCGGCGCCGGGGCGGTGGCGCTGTCGGGGGTCGAACTGTCGCATTTCTTCCTGGCCATGATCCTGCTGGGGCTGGGCTGGAACTTCGGCTATATCGGCGCCACCGCCATGCTGACCCGCGCCTATCGCCCCGAGGAGCGCGAGCGGGTGCAGGGCCTGAACGATGCCGTGGTGTTTTCCGGCGTGTTCCTGGCCTCGCTGTCCTCGGGCGGACTGATGAACTGCATGGGCGGCTCGCCCCAGGCCGGCTGGAGCGCGGTGAACCTGGCCATGCTGCCCTTCCTGGTGCTGGCCGGCGGCGCGCTGCTCTGGCTGATGCTGCGGCCGCGTCAGATCGCGCGCTAGGGGCGCGGTCTGGGGACGCGTCCCCCGACAGGACGCGACGGCGCCGATTCTAGAACAGCGATTTCTGGCCCTTGGGCGGCTTCGGCTTGCGGGCCGGCCTGGCCGGGGGCGCGTCGGGTCGCGCCGCCAGGCGGCCGTCCTGGAACTGGATCTCGAAGCGCGGCGCCTGCCCGGCCGCCGCCACCGTGGTGATCAGCCCCTCGGGCCCATGCACGACCGCGAAGCCGCGGCGCAGGGTCTCCTCGTAGCCCAGGGTCTGGCGCAGGCGGTCCAGCCGGTCCAGCGCCTCGCGCCGCGGCGGCAGCAGGCGGGCGGCGCCGGCGG
>NZ_JAEHFP010000218.1 GCF_016446475.1 Paracoccus binzhouensis
GCTACGACAAAACCGCAGACAGTTTCCTCGGCTTCATCGACATCGCCTGCATCAGGCTCTGGCTTCGCCATTTGTCAACATGACCTATAGACTCCATGTCGCCGATGCCTGGCTTGCTTGGCCCTTCATTTGAGGTCACCCCGGGTTCATGCTTCGGTCCGTGGTCAGCGCGATGGCTGCCAACATGATGCTGGTCCAGTGCGGCAATTCCGATGTGCCCATCTCATTGGCGTGCTCGACCGAGGCCGGCGACAGTCCTGACCACGGCATCATCGGAACCGCGTCCCGGTTGGGACCTCGAAGGTCTGCGATCAGACAGACGTCAACGATATAGTTCTGATGTGAACGCTCAGGCCGACTTGACGATCAACGGGACTGTGGAGAATTCAGTACCATCCCTCCACATCCGGTGAAGGATTGTGCCGATGCGCCTTGCCAAAGCCACCATCGCACGCTTTGCACCACGGCGTTTGGCAACTTGCGCAGCCCAGCTTCTCAGCCATGTCGAGCGACCCCGATGTATCATGACGGTAGCCGCTTGGCACAAGGCTCTTCGTAGATTGGCGTCCCCAGCTCGCGTAATGCCGCCGATCACGTCGCGCTCCCCGGACTGGTTGCGCGACGGTGTAAGGCCAACCCATGGACCAACTTTCTTGGACGATGAGAACCGCGCGGGATCATCGACAGCGGATCGGAAAGTTAAGGCGACGACCGCCCCGATGCCTGGCATCGTCATCAACAGCCGACACACCGCATCGTCCTTCGCAAGCAGACGGACCTGACGTTCGAGCCCAGCTAGTTCATGGCGCAGGCTGGCGCGCGCACGTAACATCGGCCCGGCCGCTGCTTGCAGCATGGCATTGCCATCCACCAATTCCCTAATCCGGGCCTCGAACTGGCCGCGTGAGATGGCGCCAACCTTCAGGCCAAAGTTTCTCAGCAGTCCGCGTAGAGATAGCTCCAGCGCAATCATGCCCTGTTGTATCGCCTTGCGGGCAGCCAAAAGCGCGCGAACCTCCTGTGCCGACACGGATTTGCAATGTACAGGCCTGAACCAGCCCATGTGAAGTAGTCGGGCAATTCCTTCTGCGTCGCGCCGATCCGTTTTGATCGGCATTGCCTTCAAAGCACCTTTCACTTGCCGGGTTTCCATAAGGACAACATCCAGCCCGGCATCGGCCAGGCCGCGATGCAGCCATTGGGATAGCGGTCCGGCTTCCAGTCCTATGATGGCGACCGCTCCCTCCAGGGTGTTTGCAAAGTCCACGATCGCCTGGGGATCACTGGGAACCTGCGCCTCCTTTGCGATCTTGCCATACTCATTGATCACACAGACGGCGGTCTTCGCCAGTGATACATCCAGTCCGATAAACAGCTTCATCCCGTATTCCTCCGATTGAGACTGATACGGGAACAGCGACAGCTTGCCATGAGCAATTGCAAGATGCTTGGGCTGGTCGTGCACGGCGCAGGCCCCGTTACAGCATCTCGTTAATTGAGGTAGAAGGCGACGGCAGCCGCGATGCAGATGGCTGAGAAGAAAGTATGAGCGCAGCGGTCATAACGGGTCGCGATCCGGCGCCAGTCCTTAAGCTTGGCAAACATGTTCTCGATCTTGTGCCGTTGCCGATACAGCGTCTTGTCATAGGCAATCGGCGCCTTACGGCTCTTCGTGGGCGGAATGCAGGATGTGATGTTCTTGTCGGCGAGAGCCTCCCGGAACCAATTGCTGTCGTAACCTCTGTCGGCAATCAGCGTCGAGCCAGACGGCAATGCTTTCAGGATGAGCCGAGCACCCTTATGGTCGCTCATCTGGCCCTCGGACAGCAGCAGGATGATGGGTCGACCCGCCTGATCGCAAACCGCATGGAGCTTGGAATTCAGCCCGCCTTTCGTGCGCCCGATACGACGGGGAACACCCCCTTTTTGAGCAGGCTGGCCGCCGTGCGGTGCGCCTTGAGATGGGTGCTGTCAATCATGAGCCGGTCTGGCGGCCCGGCTTCAGCGGCCAAGCTCGCGAAGATGCGTTCGAAAATGCTCATCCGCGACCAGCGAACGAAACTGTTATACAGAGTCTTGTGGGCACCATAGATCTCTGGAGCATCACGCCATCGCAGGCCGTTGCGGATCACATGAATGATCCCACTAATCACACGCCGGTCGTCTACACGCGGGACGCCACGCGAGCGCGGGAAAAAGGGCTTGAGGCGCGTGAGCTGATGGAGTGGATGCCCCTCCCGCCCGTGCCGAGGCGTGGCACAGTGGCAGTAGCAGGATGAGCTGCGGTGAAGAGGAGGAAGGACAT
>NZ_JAEHFP010000219.1 GCF_016446475.1 Paracoccus binzhouensis
GGAAACTGCCGGCAGGGTGCGCTTTTCCGCGCTGCTGCGCAAGGGTCTGTGTTAGCGTTAACGTGGCATGGACCGGCCTTGCCGGGGCAAGGGGGCTGTCCGCCCCCTCTTGCGGCTGGCGCCGCAATTCACCCCCGAGGATATTTCGGCAACGGAAAGCCCTTCAGCCGCCGAAGCTGCTGCGCCCACCCGAGCGCGCGGTGGCCGAGGCGCCGAAGCCGCCGCGCTGGCTGACCTGCGCTGCCGACATCGGCGGCTTGCCGATGGTCGAGGGCGCGCGCTGGAAGGTCGCGGCCGGCACCTTGCCGGCGCCGCGGTTGCTGGCGAAGCTCTGGTCGCCCTTGGGAGTGGAATAGCGCCCGTCGGCGGTGCTCACCATCGGCTGCGAGAAGATGCCGCCGCCGCGCGACAGCATCGAGCCCATCATGTAGCCGACCAGCAGCGGCATGAAGGAAAAGCCGCCACCGGAATTCTGCGCCTCCTGCGTCTGTGTCGGATCGCCGCCGCAATTGCCGACGCCGTGTTCCTGCTCGCACAGCTCCTTCGATTCGTAGCGTGGCGCGGTTTCCAGGAATTCCTGCTGGGCGGCGGCGAAGTTCTTGCGACAATCCTCCTCGGTGAACCACAGGGTTTCCTGCTTGCTGGCGGCAATGCAGCTTTCCAGGTCGGGGAAGCTTTGCGCGTCCATGCGGTCGTCCTCGCAGCCGGCCAGCGCCAGGGTGGCGGTGCCGGCCAGCACCAGCGCGACATGGCGGCCGCGCTTGCGGCTGGGGCGCTTGCGCGGATCGGGATCGGAGAATGCGTGGGTCATGGATCAGCCCTCGATGAAATGCGGCTTGAAGCGCGAAAGGTTGTGGGTGATGCGCGAGCGGTCCTCGCGCAGGCCGAGGCCGCAGCAGGTCTCGCCGACGATCCAGGCGCCGAGCACCGGGTAGAACCCGCCGAATTCCGGCAGCGGCGCCAGGCCCTGCACGATCATCGGGTGGTGCGAATAGCTGTCGTCCGGCGTGCGGGCGGCTTCGCGCCCCCGTTCGTGGATCACCACCCCCGCGCCCTCGCGCGAGAAGATCGGCTTGGTCACATGGCCTTGCGCCAGCGTCTCGCGCGCCGCCTCGAAGGCTTCGGCCACGGCGGGGGCGGGGCTGCCGCCCGTCAGCGCCTCGGCCACGTCGTCGAGGAAGAAGGCCGGCAGCAGGTTCGGGTGGCCAGGGAACATCTGCCAGAGCAGCGGCAGGACACCCTTGTTCGACAGGATCGCCTTCCACGGCGGCTCGATGAAGCGGGCGCCCGAGCTTTGCAGATGCGTCGCGAATTCGTCGCGCAGCATGTCCTCCCAGGGGTAGAGCTTGAAGAGCGTGCCGATGACGCGGGACTGCTCGTCGGCGAACTGGCCTTCCTCGGTCAGGCCGATCTGCGAGAGCGCGGTGAAATGCGCGCCGAGGCCCGCCTCGCGCGCGGCCCAGGCCAGGGTTTCCACCGTGGCGTAATCCTCGGGGTTCTGGGGATCGGCGGCGAAATGCACCTCTTCGCCATCGGCGCAGATCTGCGTCCAGCGCGCCACCATCGCCTCGTGGATGCTGTTGAACTGGTCGCAATCCCCGTCGAGCACCCCCGCCGCCTGCTGCTGCTCGAACCAGAGCCACTGGAAGCTGGCGGATTCGTAAAGCGAGGTCGGGGTGTCGGCATTGTATTCCAGCAGCTTCGCCGGCCCGCTGCCGTCATAGGCAAGGTCCATGCGGCCATAGAGCTCGGGCTCGCCCCGCGTCCAGCTGGACGCCACCAGGTCCCAATGGTGCCGGGGAATGCCCAGCCGCGAGAGCCAGGTCTCGTCGGCGATGGCGCGGGCCACCGCCTCGCGGCACATGGCGTGGAGCTCGGTCGCGGGCGCCTCGATGTCCTCCTCGATCTCGCGCAGGGTGAAGCGATAGGCGCTGGTCTCGTCCCAATAGGGCTCGCCGCCCATGTCGGCGAAGGTGAAGCCCAGCTTCTCGGCCTCGTCGCGCCAGCCGGGGCGTTCGGGAAGGGTGCGTTTTTCCATGATCTCTCCTTGCTGCCCGAGATAGGGCGGCAGGCCCGCCCGGCGCAACCCCGCGCGGGCTTTTCAGGGCGGCCGGGCCGGGGTTTCGGATGGCGGTCAGACCGCGACGCCGAAAAGCTTGCCGATCCCCGCCGTCACCGCCAGGGCGAGGATGCCGCCCAGCACCACGCGGCGCACGGCGCGGCCGGGCGGGGCGCCGCCGGCCCAGGCCCCCAGCGCCCCCAGCACCGCC
>NZ_JAEHFP010000022.1 GCF_016446475.1 Paracoccus binzhouensis
CTCGGCCAGCGCCGTCAGCGCAGCGGGGCCGGGCCGCTCGGGCAGGCCGTAGAGCAGCCGCGCAGCCTCGGCCAGCGCCAGGTCGCCGGCGGCAAAGGCATCGGCGCGGCCGAGCGCGAATTTCAGATAGATCTCGGCGGTCCAGCGGCCGATTCCCGGCAAGGCGGTCAGCGTCGCGATCACCTCCTCGTCCGGCAGCGCGCGCAGCCCTGGCCAGTCGACACGCGCCGCGACGATGCCGCGCAGGTAGCGGATCTTCGGCCGCGACAGGCCGGCGGCGCGCAGGGCCTCGTCATCCGCCGCCGCGATCCCGGCCTCGCCGGCCAGCCCCGCCGCGGCCATGCGCGCACCGATGGCCACCGCCGCCCGGGTCGAGATCTGCTGCGAGACCAGCGCGTCGCGGATCGCCGGGAACCCCTCGGGCCAGCGCCGCAGCGGCAGGGGCAGCAGCGCCGGCAGCTCGCGCGCCCAGACCGGGCAGACCCGCACAAGATGCGCCGCGCCTTCCTGCAGATCGGCGGCGGTGCGGATCTCGCGCGTCATTCCTCCTCGTCGGCCAGTCGCGCCTCTTCCTTCAGCCGGGTCTCGAAGGCCATCGAGATATGATGCCGCAGCGCCTGTTCCGCCGCCGCCCCGTCATGGGCGGCGATAGCATCGACGATGGCCTGGTGCTCGTCCAGCGTCACCACGTCGCGGCCCTGAGCGGCCAGGCTGGTGCGCGCCATCAGGGCCATGCTGCGATGCACCAGGTCCAGCTGCTGCACCAGATAGCGGTTGTGCGAGGCCAGGTGGATCTGGTGGTGAAAGCGGCGGTTCGCCCGCGCCAGGGCCTGCGGGTCGCCCAGGATGGCGCGGTCCTCCTCGACCATGCCGGACAGCACGCGGACCTCCTCGGGCGTGGCGTGGCGGGCGGCCAGCCGCGCGGCCAGCGCCTCAAGCTCGGCGCGCACGGTGTAAAGCTCGGCCAGCTGGTTGTGGTCCAGCGTGGCGACGATCAGGCTGCGCCCGTCGCGCTTCAGCATGGACTGGGTTTCCAGCCGCTGCAAAGCCTCGCGGACCGGGGTGCGCGAGACGCCGAAACGCTCGGCCAGCTCGGATTCGACCAGCCGGTCGCCGGGGCGATAGATGCCGTTGTCGATGGCGGAAAGGATCAGGGAATAGGCGTCTTTCATGCCGGCACGATCCCCGCTTGCAACGGCGATTGCAAGCGTCATGCCGCGGGTTTAGGCAGGCGGCATGGATTTTCGTCATGTCTCCACCTGGATCTTCGATCTGGACAACACGCTTTATGCGCCCGAGGTCAGGCTTTTCGCCCAGATCGAGCGGCGCATGACCGCCTATGTCATGCGCGCCTTGCGCGTGACCGAACCCGAGGCGAACCGGCTGCGCCGCCATTACTGGCGGACGCACGGCACCACCCTGGCCGGGCTGATGGCCGAGCACGGCATCGAGCCCCTGCCCTATCTGCGCGACGTCCACGACATCGACTTCACGGTCCTGACCCCGGACCCGGAACTGGCGGCGCTGATCGCCGCCCTGCCCGGCCGCAAGATCGTGCATACCAATGCCGACAGCGCCTATGCGGCGCGGGTGCTGGAACATCGCGGGCTGCTGGTCTTCGACGCGATCCATGGCGTCGAGGAGGCGGGCTTCCACCCCAAGCCGGATGCGCGCGCTTATGCCGCAGTCCTGGCGGCCGAAGGGTTCGAGCCGGCCGGCGCCGCCATGTTCGAGGACGATCCCAGGAACCTCGCCGTCCCGCATGAGCTTGGAATGCGGACGATTCTGGTCGGTCCGGGGCGCCACGGCCCGGACGAACTGGCCGGGGACCAGGATCACGGGCCGCATGTGCATTACCGGACCGGCGACCTGGCCGCCTTCCTGCGCGGGCTTGCCGGAACCGGCGGGCCGGTTAAGACTTGAGCCTCCGCCCGACAGGAAAACCGCAAGCCAAGGAACGCGCCATGTCCCAACCGCTCACCCCCGCCGAAGCCGCCGCCCAGGACCGGGCCGAGGCGCGCACCGCGAGAAGCCTTTTCACCTTCGCGCTGCTGGCGGTAGTGCTCTCGGTGGTGGTCCTGGTGCTCTGGGGCCTGCCGGGGCTCAGCCTGATCGCGCTGGCCGCGACGGCGCTGGTCTTCGCCATGCTCGCCGCCTATGCGGCCGGGTTCTAGGCCGGCCCCGACCATGCAGATCGACGATACCGAGGTCCTCGTCTCCGGCGGCGGCATCGCCGGGCTGATCGCGGCCGCCGCCTTCGGCAGCGCCGGGCATCGGGTGGTCTGCGTCGACCCCGCCCCGCCGGTGACCGACGAGGCGGCCGAGGGCTCGGACCTGCGCAGCACCGCCTTCCTGCATCCCTCGGTCGCCGTGCTGCAGGCGGCCGGGCTGTGGGACCGCCTTTCCCCGCATGCCACGGCGCTGCAGGTGATGCGGATCATCGACGCCGGCGGGAAGCTGCCGCAGGCGCGGCTGGCCCGTGATTTCGACGCCGCCGAGATCTCGGACCAGCCCTTCGGCTGGAACCTGCCCAACTGGCTTTTGAAGCGCGAGATCTCGGCCCGCCTCGCCGGGCTGCAGAATGTCCGCTTCCTGCCCGGCACCGGCACGGCGGGGCTGCTGGTCCGCGACAGCGAGGCCCTGGCGACGCTGACCGATGGCCGACGCATCCGCGCGAAGCTGGTGATCGGCGCCGACGGCCGCAACTCGCCGGTGCGTGAGGCGCTCGGCATCGGCACCCGCACCCTGCGCTACGGCCAGAAGGCGCTGGCCTTCGCCGTCACCCATGACCGCCCGCACGAGAACGTCTCGACCGAGATCCACCGCTCGGGCGGCCCCTTCACGCTGGTGCCGCTGCCCGACCGCGACGGCAGACCCAGCTCGGCCGTGGTCTGGATGGAGCGCGGCACCGAAACCGCCCGGCTGCGCGCCCTGCCCCGCGAGGCGTTCGAGGCCGAACTGAACCGCCGCTCGGCCGGGGTGCTGGGCCACCTGACCCAGGCCACGCGGCTGACGGAATGGCCGATCATCAGCCAGATCGCCGACCGCTTCACCGGCCCGCGCACGGCGCTGATCGCCGAGGCCGCGCATGTCGTCCCGCCCATCGGCGCCCAGGGGCTGAACATGAGCCTTGCCGATCTCGCCGCCCTGCTCGAT
Source organism: Paracoccus binzhouensis (assembly GCF_016446475.1). Taxonomy (GTDB): domain Bacteria; phylum Pseudomonadota; class Alphaproteobacteria; order Rhodobacterales; family Rhodobacteraceae; genus Paracoccus; species Paracoccus binzhouensis. The sequence goes on from NZ_JAEHFP010000022.1 coordinate 3,157, forward strand.
CTCTCCTCCAGGAATCCCGGCAGCGCGTCCTCTCTCGCCGCTTATGAGCGCCGTCGCCGCCCCGAGGCGCTGGCCCGGCTGATCGGCATCGACGCGCTCAACCGCGCCAGCATGATCGCGGCCCGGCCGCTGCGCGACCTGCGCGCCGCCACCCTGGGCGGGCTCTACGCCGTTGCCCCGGTCCGCCGCATCCTGATGCGCGCCGGCCTGGGCGTCAGCTGAGCGGCTTTCCGTTTTCCAAATACCCATCTTGGCAACCGGGCCAGCGTCCGCATGGCTGGACGGTCGCAGGGGTATTTGAAAAACGGAAAGCCCGTCCGGTGCCCCATGGCATCCCCCGACGCGATCTGCCACATATCCCGCATGGCCAGACCGATCACCGCCTTTACCTGCACCGCCTGCGGCGCCAGCCACCGGAAATGGTCCGGCCGCTGCGATGCCTGCGGCGCCTGGAACACCGTCGTCGAGGAAGCGCCGCTGAGCCAGGGGCCGGGTCGCGGCCTCGGCACGCTCAAGGGCAAGAGCATCCCGCTTTCGGGGCTCGATACGCAGGAGGCGCCGCCTGCCCGGACCGTCTCGGGCATGGCCGAGTTCGACCGGGTGCTGGGCGGCGGGCTGGTGCCCGGCTCGGCCGTGCTGGTCGGAGGCGATCCCGGCATCGGCAAGTCCACCCTGCTGCTGCAGGCCGCCGCCGCCTTCGCCCGCGCCGGCCAGCAGGCGATCTATGTCTCGGGCGAGGAAGCCGGCGCCCAGGTGCGGCTGCGGGCGCAGCGCCTGGGCCTGGGCGACGCGCCGGTGCGGCTGGGGGCCGAGACGGCGCTGCGCGACATCCTGACAACGCTGGATGCCGAACGCCCGGACGTCGCGGTGATCGACTCGGTCCAGACGCTCTGGTCCGACCGGATCGAAGCGGCGCCGGGCTCGGTGGCGCAGGTCCGCGCCAGCGCCCATGAGCTGGTCACCTTCGCCAAGCGCCGCGGCACCTCGGTCATCCTGGTCGGCCATGTCACCAAGGAGGGCCAGATCGCCGGCCCCCGCGTCGTCGAGCACATGGTCGATACCGTGCTGTATTTCGAGGGCGAGCGCGGCCACCAGTTCCGCATCCTGCGCGCCCACAAGAACCGCTTCGGCCCGGCCGACGAGATCGGCGTCTTCGAGATGACCGGCGGCGGGCTGGCCGAAGTCGCCAACCCCTCGGCGCTGTTTTTGTCCGAACGCGGCGAGGCCAGCGCCGGCTCGGCGGTCTTCGCCGGCATCGAGGGCACCCGGCCGGTGCTGACCGAAGTGCAGGCCCTCGTCGCCCCCTCGACATTGGCAAGTCCCCGCCGAACCGTGGTCGGGCTCGATGGCGGCCGGGTCTCGACCATCCTTGCCGTGCTCGAGGCGCGCTGCGCCATCCCCTTCGCCGGGCTGGACGTTTTTCTTAATGTTGCCGGGGGGATGCGGGTCAGCGAACCCGCCGCCGACCTGGCCATCGCCGCGGCGCTGCTCAGCGCGCGCGAGGATGCGGCGCTTCCCGCCGATTGCGTGCTTTTCGGCGAAATCAGCCTGTCCGGGGCGCTGCGGCCGGTCGCCCAGGCGGAAAACAGGTTGAAAGAAGCGCAGAAACTTGGTTTTTCACGGGCGATCCTGCCAGCGGCCACCAAGGTCGAGGGCGTGGCCGGGATGCGGATCGACCGCATCGCCGACCTGACAAGTTTCGTGGGCGAGACCTTCGGCGCCGGATGACGGTGACGGACCTGGCCTTCAGACGCGGGCAAAACCGCGAAAGGGCGTGAAAATGGACGGATTCACCATCATCGACGGCATCGTCGCGGCCGTGATCATCCTCTCGGCGATCCTGGCCTATGCGCGCGGCTTCGTGCGCGAATCGCTGGCGATCCTGGGCTGGATCGGCGCGGCGGTGCTGGCCTTCATCTTCGCGCCGACGGTGCGCCCGATGGTGGCGCAGGTGCCGGGGCTGAACAAGTTCCTGGCCGACAGCTGCGAGCTGGGCACCATCGCCGGCTTCGCCGCGGTCTTCGCCTTGGCGCTGGTGCTGTTTTCCATCATCACGCCGCTGTTTTCCTCGGTCGTGCAGCGCTCGGCGCTGGGGGGCGTCGACCAGGGCATGGGCTTTCTGTTCGGGGTGGCGCGCGGCATCCTGCTCGTTGCCATCGCCTTCATCGTCTATGACCGGGTGATGGCCACGCAGCCGGTGGCGACGGTCGAGAATTCCCGCTCGGCCCAGGTGTTCGAGCGCATGCGCGGCCAGATGGACCAGCAGATCCCGCAGGACGCGCCGGGCTGGGTGGTCAGCCGCTACGAGCAGCTGGTGCGCAGCTGCGCCCCCACCGGGCAGCCGGTCGATGCCGCCACCCCGACCCCGGCCCAGAGCCCGGCCGAAACCCCCGCGGCGCCGGCGAACTGAACGGATATGCCGCTTTCGTGACATAAAAAGCGCCCCGCCGCGGCGGTGGGGCGTGACTTCGGCGGCCTGACACCCTAGATTGGCGTCAAGCACCCATGCCCAGCCCCGGAATAGCCCCAAGAGTCGGTGATGATGCAGCCATTCCTTGCCCATCCCTTCGATTCCGACCGCCTGCACGAAGAATGCGGCGTGTTCGGCGTGATCGGAGTGACGGATGCCGCCAATTTCGTCGCGCTGGGCCTGCACGCCCTGCAGCATCGCGGGCAGGAGGCCGGCGGCATCGTCAGCCATGATGCCGAGCAGGGTTTCAACAGCGCCCACCGCTTCGGCTATGTCCGCGACAACTTCACCAAGCAAAGCCTGATGGAGACGCTGCCCGGCTCGCTCGCCATCGGCCATGTGCGCTATTCCACCGCCGGCACCAAGGCAGCGACGGCGATTCGCGACGTCCAGCCCTTCTTCGGCGAATTCGCCATGGGCGGCTGCGCGGTGGCGCATAACGGCAACATCACCAACGCCATGGCGCTGCGGCGCGAGCTGATCGAGCGCGGCTCGATCTTCCAGTCCAGCAGCGACAGCGAATGCATCATCCACCTGATGGCGCGCTCGATCCAGCGCAACATCCCCGAGCGGATGAAGGACGCGCTGCGCCGGGTCGAGGGCGCCTTTTCGGTCATCGCCATGACCCGCACCAAGCTGATCGGCGTGCGCGACCCCCTGGGCGTGCGGCCGCTGGTGCTGGGCAGGCTGGGCGACGAGGGCTTCGTGCTGGCCTCGGAGACCTGCGCGCTCGACATCATCGGCGCCGAGTTCCTGCGCGAGATCGAGCCGGGCGAGATGGTGGTGATCTCCAAGGGCGAGGTCGAAAGCTCGCGTCCCTTCGGCCCCTCCAAGGGCCGGTTCTGCATCTTCGAGCATGTGTATTTCTCGCGCCCCGATTCGATCATCGGCGGCCGCTCGGTCTATGAGACCCGGCGCCAGATCGGCGTGGAACTGGCGCGCGAGGCCCCGGTCGAGGCCGACCTGGTCTGCCCGGTGCCCGACAGCGGCACCCCGGCCGCCATCGGCTATGCCCATGAAAGCGGCATCCCCTTCGGCATGGGCATCATCCGCAACCAGTACATGGGCCGGACCTTCATTGAGCCGACCGAGCAGATCCGCAACATGGGCGTGCGGCTGAAGCTCAACGTCAACCGGGCGCTGGTCAAGGGCAAGCGCGTGGTGCTGGTGGACGATTCGGTGGTGCGCGGCACGACCTCGCGCAAGATCAAGGACATGATCCTGGATGCCGGCGCGGCCGAGGTGCATTTCCGCATCGCCTCTCCGCCCACCGCCTGGCCCTGCTTCTACGGCGTCGACACCCCCGACCGCGACAAGCTGCTGGCGGCGCAGATGTCCGAGGAAGAGATGCGCGAATGGATCGGCGTCGACAGCCTGGCCTTCGTGTCGCTGGACGGGCTCTATCGCGCCGTGGGCGAGGCGGAAGGCCGCAACAAGTCCTGCCCGCAATATTGCGACGCCTGCTTCTCGGGCGAATATCCGGTGGCGCCCTTCGACCAACTGGAACGCGGCTTCCGGATGAAATCTGACGGCGTCGCGGGCCATGTGACCGGGCACGCGGCCGAGTAACGGCCCCCGCGACAGGCGAAGGCGGGGGTCGATGCCCCGGCCCTGCCTCGTTTCCCTCAGATGCGGCCGATCTTCTGCGGCAGCAGCACGGTGAAGCGGCTGCCTTGGCCACGCTGGCTTTCGATGCGCAGCCGGCCGCGATGGCGGTTGACGATATGCTTGACGATGGCCAGCCCCAGCCCGGTGCCGCCCTGCTCGCGCGAGCGATGCGTGTCCACCCGATAGAAGCGTTCGGTCAGCCGTGGCAGGTGCTGAGGGTCGATGCCCTCGCCCCGGTCGGCGACGCAGACCGACCAGGCCGGGCCGCGCAGCACCGGCTCGTGCTCGAGGTGCTGCAGCGTCACGGTGACAACGCCGCCGGCACCGCCGTATTTCACCGCGTTCTCGATCAGGTTGTGGAAGACCTGCACCAGCTGGTCGGAATCGCCGGGCAGCGTCACCTGGCGCTCGGCACCCTGCAGCTCCAGCCGCACCCCGGCCGCCTCGGCTGCCGGGGCCAGCGTCGCCACCACGCCGCGCAGCAGGCCCGCCAGTTCGATGCTCTGCGCCGGCCGGCGACGCTCGTCCTGCTCGACGCGGCTCAGGGACAGCAGGTCGGCGATCAGCCGGTTCATGCGCCCGGCCTCGCGCTCCATGATGTCGAAGAAACGGTCGCGCGCCGCGGCATCGTTGCGCGCAGGGCCGCGCAGCGTCTCGATGAAGCCCATCAGCGCGGTCAGTGGCGTGCGCAGCTCGTGGCTGACATTGGCGACGAAATCGCGCCGCATCAGCTCGGTCTCCTCGTCGCGCGAGCGGTCCTCGATCGCCACGGCCGCACCGCTCAGGCCCGGGGCGTCCAGCGCCGTCACCGTGACCTCGCAGAACACCCGCCGTTCGGTAGCGCCCAGCGTCAGCGTCAGCCGCGCCCGGTCCTGCCCGGACAGCACCGCGTCCAGCGCCGCGTTCACCTCGGGGTGGCGCAGCACGGTGACGAAGGGCCGGCCGCTGGGCGCCGGCCCCAGCAGCGCCTCGGCCAGCTCGTTGGCGCCGATGATGCGCGCCTGGCGGTCCACGGCCAGCATCGGCACCGGCACCGCCCGCAGCAGCGCGTGAAGCCGCGCCTCGATCATCCCTCGAAGGCCTGGGTCAGCCCCCTGCGATAGCGGGCGGCGTTGCGGTTGTAGCCCTCGGCCGATTTCAGCAGTTGCGCCCGGGCGATGTCGTCCAGCTCGCGCACGATCTTGCCGGGCGCCCCCATGACCAGCGCGCCGGGCGGAATCACCTTGCCCTCGGCGATCAGCGCCCCGGCCCCGATCAGCGCGCCGGCGCCGATGCGGGCGCCGTTCAGGATGATCGCCCCCATGCCGATCAGCGCCCCGTCCTCGATGGTGCAGCCGTGCAGGATGGCGCGGTGGCCGATGGTGCAGTTCGCCCCGATGGTCAGCGGATAGCCCATGTCGGTATGGCACACCGCCAGGTCCTGCACGTTCGAGTTGCGGCCGACGCGGATCTCCTCGTTGTCGCCGCGCAGCACGGCGCCGAACCAGACGCTGGCGCCCGGCTCCAGCACCACCTTGCCCATCAGCTGCGCATCCGGCGCCACCCAGGCGTCCCCGGCGATCTTCGGCGCGATGCCGTCCAGTTCCCAGATCATGCGCTTTCCTCCTCCATCAGGGCGCGAACGAAGGGACCAAGGCCGACCTGCCGGTCGCGGCGCTGCCGCTCGGCCTTCAGGATGGTGATCAGGGTTTCGGCGCTGCGGTCCAGGTCGTCATTGACGATCACATAGTCATATTCCGCCCAGTGGCTGATCTCGTTGCGGCTTTTCTGCATCCGGGTGGCGATCACGTCCGGCGCGTCCTGCCCGCGCGAGACCAGGCGGCGCTCAAGCTCGGTCAGGCTGGGCGGCAGCACGAAGATCGAGACGACATGCTTGCCCAGGCTCGAGGCGCGGATCTGCTGGCCGCCCTGCCAGTCCACGTCGAACAGCGTATCGCGCCCGGCGCGCATCGCCGCCTCGACCGGGCCGCGCGGCGTGCCGTAGAAATTGCCGAAGACCTCGGCATGTTCCAGCATCTCGCCATCCGCAACCATGGCGCGGAATTGCTCGGTGCTGCGGAAATAGTAATGCTCGCCCTCGACCTCGCCGGGGCGCGGCTTGCGGGTGGTGGCCGAGACGGAAAAGCGCAGCTCCGGATCCCAGTCCATCAGCCGCCGCGCCAGCGTCGACTTGCCTGCCCCCGAGGGCGAGGACAGGATCACCAGAAGTCCGCTGCGCTCCAGAACCATGCTCATGTCCCCTGCCGTGCCTCGCGCCGCCTGAATGGCCTTGCCCGCCAGCCGGGTCAAGCCCCGCCCTGCCGGCGGCCCGCGGCGAACCCGGATTTTAACCATCGGCCCAGAATTCGCTCGGAAAAGATGAAGGAAGGGTTTAGATTTCAGACAGGAGTTTGTTTTTCCAGGTAAGCAGGTAAGGCCCGGGGCGATGGCGCAGGATCACGGTCAGGACGGGGATCGTCCGCCCAGGCGGCCGACCGACGGCGCCACGGGCAAGCTGCTGCATCTGGCCGATTACGAGCCGGTGCAGATCGGCCGCATCCTGGGCGAGCTGCGCGGCTATTGGGAGGGGCTGCGCCAGGGCCGCGCCATTCCCGCCCGCGGCGATGTCGAGCCGCGCGGCATCCGCCGGGCGCTGGACTATGCCTTCATCCTGGAACGCATCGCGCCGGGCGCGGCACGCTTTCGCCTGGCCGGGCGGCACCTGATCGACCTGATGGGCATGGAGGTGCGCGGCATGCCGCTTTGCGCCTTCCTGAACACCAGTTCGCGCGGCCGGCTGTCGGACGTGCTGGAAAGCGTCTTCCGCGGCCCGCAGATCGCCGAGATCGACCTCGATTCCCCCGCCTCCTACGGCCGGCCCGGGCTGCGCGGCCGGATGCTGCTCCTGCCGCTGCGCTCGGACCTGGGCGACGTGTCACGGGCGCTTGGCTGCCTGATCAGCGAAGGCGAGTTCGGCCAGAGCCCGCGCCGCTTCGACCTGGTCGGCGACCGGCAATGCCCGGTCATCCCGGGGGCCAGGGTGCTGGAGCCCTCGCCCTCGCGCCCGGGTTTCGACGAAGCGCCGGCGCGCTGGCAGGCAAGCCTGCCCGCCCAGCCCCGCCCGTCCGAATCTGCCACGCCCGAGGAACGCCGGGCGCGGTTCCGCGTCATCGAGGGCGTCCCGCCGCCCCGGCCGCGCGGCCCACGCTTCTGACCACGGCACGCTTCTGACCACGGCAAAGGCCCGCACGAAAACGAGCGGCAGAGGCCCTGCCCCGCCGCCCGATCCTGTCTCGCGCCTTCCGCCCGCTCAGCCCGCCTTGGCCTGCCTGGAGCCGTTGACGCGGCGGTTGCGCAGTTCCTCGGCCACCAGAAAGGCCAGTTCCAGCGACTGGCTGGCGTTCAGCCGCGGGTCGCAGGCGGTGTGATAGCGGTCCGACAGGTCCTCGTCGGTCACGGCGCGCACGCCGCCGGTGCATTCAGTCACGTCCTGGCCGGTCATCTCGAAATGCACGCCGCCGGGAATGGTGCCCTCGGCGCGGTGCACGGCGAAGAATTCGCGCACCTCGCGCAGCACCGAATCGAAGGGCCGGGTCTTGTAGCCCGAGGCCGACTTGATGGTGTTGCCGTGCATCGGATCGCAGGACCAGACGACATTCGCGCCCTCTTCCCGCACTGCCTTGATCAGCCGCGGCAGGTGGTCGCCGACCGCGCCGGCGCCGAAGCGGGCGATCAGCGTCAGCCGGCCGGGCTCGTTTTCCGGGTTCAGCCGCGCGATCAGCCCCTTGAGGTCGCTGTCGCTGATCGAGGGGCCGCATTTCAGCCCGATCGGGTTCTGCACGCCGCGGCAGAATTCGACATGCGCGCCATCGACCTGGCGGGTGCGGTCGCCGATCCAGATCATGTGGCCCGAGCCCGCGACCGGCAGGCCGGTGGTCGAATCGATGCGGGCCAGCGCCTCCTCGTATTCCAGCAGCAGGGCCTCGTGACTGGTGTAGAAATCCACCTTGCCCAGGTCATGCGCGGTTTCCGAGGTCACGCCGGCGGCGGCCATGAAGGCCATGGCGTCGCTGATGCGGTCGGCGATGTCGCGGTAGCGCGCGGCTTCCTCGCCGCCGGTGAAGTCGCTGATCCAGCTTTGCACCCGATGCATGTCGGCATAGCCGCCGGTCGAGAAGGCGCGCAACAGGTTCAGCGAGGCCGCGGCCTGGGTATAGGCGGCCAGCATCCGCTGCGGATCGGGAATGCGCGCCTCGGGGGTGAAGTCGAAGCCGTTGATGATGTCGCCGCGATAGCTGGGCAGTTCCTGCCCGCCCAGAACCTCGGTGGGCGCGCTGCGCGGCTTGGCGAACTGGCCGGCCATGCGGCCGACCTTGACCACCGGCAGCTGCGCGCCCCAGGTCAGCACCACCGCCATCTGCAGCATCACCTTGAAGGTGTCGCGGATGTTGTCGGCCGAGAATTCGGCGAAGCTTTCGGCGCAGTCGCCGCCCTGCAGCAGGAAGGCGCGGCCGGCCGCGACCTCGCCCAGCGAGGCCTTCAGGCGGCGCGCCTCGCCGGCGAAGACCAGCGGCGGATACTTGGCCAGCTGCGCCTCGACGGCGGCGACGGCGGCGGGGTCGGGATAGTCAGGCATCTGGACGCGCGGATAGGCGCGCCAGCCACGCTTGTCCCATGCCTGTGCCGGGGTCGCGGAACTGGAATGCGTCGGTGCCATGATCCTATCCTTCATGTGATCGGTGATCGCCATATAGAGACTGCGGGGACAAAGGAAAAGCCTTGCGCGCGCCGGCATTGCCTGCTGATCTGCCCGGGCAGAAGACGCGCGACCGACATGCCAGACCCCGATCCAGCAGTCCCTCCTTCCGACGGGCCGGTTCCACCCCCCGCCGCGGCGCCTGCGCAGCGCTACGTCTTCCTGCTTCTGGACCGCTTCACCCTGGTCTCCTTCGCCGCGGCGATCGAGCCGCTGCGGCTGGCCAACCGCCTGGCCGGGCGGACGCTCTACGACTGGCGGCTGGTCGGCGAACAGGGCGGCGGGCAGGCCGCCGCCTGCTCGAACGGCACCCGCATCATGCTCGACGGCGGCCTGGCCGACACCGCCCGCGGCGACACCATCCTGGTCTGCGGCGGCCTCGACATCGCCCGCGCCGCCACCCGCCCGGTGCTGGCCTGGCTGCGGCGCGAGGCCCGGCGCGGCACCCGCATCGGCGCCCTCTGCACCGGCGCCTGGGTGCTGGCCGAGGCCGGGCTGCTCGACGGCCGCCGCTGCACCATCCACTGGGAGAACCAGGACGGATTCGCCGAGAAGTTCCCCGACGCCACCCTGATCCGCACCGTCTTCGTCGAGGACGGCAACCGCCTCACCGCCGCCGGCGGCACCGCCGCCATCGACCTGATGCTGCGCCAGATCGCCCGCGACCACGGCCAGGACCTGGCCGGGCGGGTCGCCGACCAGATGATCCACACCGCCATCCGCTCGGAAGAGGACGACCAGCGCCTGGCCGCCCCCGCCCGCATCGCCGCCCGCCATCCGCGGCTGGCCCAGGTGCTGGCCCGGATGGAGGCGCATATCGAGGATCCGGTCAGCCCGGCGCGGCTGGCCGCCGAGGCCGGGCTGTCGCCGCGCCAGCTCGAACGGCTCTTCGCCCGCCATCTCGGCCGCTCGCCCAAGCGCTATTACATGGAGCTGCGGCTGGAACGCGCCCGCCACCTGCTGGTCCAGACCGAGATGAGCATGATCGAGATCGCCCTCGCCTGCGGCTTCGCAAGCACCGCCCATTTCTCGAAATGCTACCGCGCAGCCTATGGCAGCACACCCTATCGACAAAGAGAAGCCGAAAGCCGGTAGGGGGACGGCCCCCCCTATTCCACCGTCACCGATTTCGCCAGGTTGCGCGGCTGGTCCACGTCGGTGCCCTTGGCCACCGCCGCGAAATAGGCCAGGTATTGCATCGGCACGGCGTAAAGGATCGGCTGGAACAGCCCGCCGCCCGAGGGCATCGCCAGACCGGCCCGCACGCCATGGCCGCCGCTCGCCAGCCCCTCGGCATCCGAGATCAGCAGCACCTGGCCGTGCCGCGCCATGACCTCCTGCATGTTCGAGACGGTCTTCTCGAACAGCCCATCGCGCGGCGCCAGCACCACCACCGGCACGTTGCGGTCGATCAGCGCGATCGGTCCGTGCTTCAATTCGCCCGAGGCATAGCCCTCGGCATGGATATAGCTGAGTTCCTTGAGCTTCAGCGCGCCTTCCAGCGCCACCGGGTAAAGCGGGCCGCGGCCCAGATACAGCACGTCCTGCGCCTCGGAAAGCCAGCCGGCCAGGCGGCGGCATTCATCGCCTACCGCCAGTGCCTGGTTCAGCAGCCCCGGCAGCGCCCGCAGGTCGGCGAGATGCGCCGCCAGCTCGGCCTCCGTCAGCCGGCCGCGATCCCGCGCCGCCTTCAGCGCCAGCACCGCCAGCACCGCCAGCTGGCAGGTGAAGGCCTTCGAGGAGGCCACGCCGACCTCGATCCCGGCCAAAGTCGGCAGGGCGATGTCGGCGTCGCGGGCGATGGCCGAGGTGCCGACATTCACCACGCCGACCGTGCGCGCCACCTTGTCGCGGGCATAATGCAGCGCCGCCAGCGTGTCCGCCGTCTCGCCCGACTGGCTGACGAAGATCGCCCAGCTTTGCGGCGAGAGCGGCGGCTCGCGATAGCGGAACTCGGAGGCCACATCCAGGTCGCAGGGCAGGCCGGCGAGGCTCTCGAACCAGTAGCGCGCCACATGCGCGGCATAGAAGGCGGTGCCGCAGCCGACCAGCGTCAGCCGGTCCACCTCGCGGAAATCCAGCGCCTCAGGCAGGACGATGCGGTCGCCCTTGATGTAGTGGTTCAGCGCATCGCCCAAAACAACCGGTTGTTCCGCGATCTCCTTGGCCATGAAATGCCGGTAGCCGCCCTTGTCGATCTGCGTCGCGCCCACGTCGATCTGCTGGATCTCGCGATTGGCGGGACACCCCTCGGCATCGAAGATCTCGGCCCCCGCGCGGCGGATGACGGCGTGGTCGCCGTCCTCCAGATAGGTGATCCGGTCGGTGAAGGGCGCCAGCGCCACCGCGTCCGAGCCGATGAACATCTCGCCCGCGCCATGGCCCACCGCCAGCGGGCTGCCCTTGCGCGCCGCGACCATCAGGTCGGGCTCGCCCTCGAACAGGAAGGCCAGCGCAAAGGCGCCGTGCAGGCGCGCCAGCGTCGCCCGCGCCGCCTCGATGGGGCCGAGGCCCTGGCCCATGTGCCAGGCGGTCAGCAGCGCCACCGTCTCGGTATCGGTCTGCGATTCCGGCTGCAGCCCCAGCGCCACCACCTCGTCGCGGAGCTCGCGGAAATTCTCGATGATGCCGTTATGGACCACCGCGACGGGGCCGCGGCGATGCGGATGGGCATTGGCCTCGGTCGCGGCGCCATGGGTGGCCCAGCGGGTATGGCCGATGCCGGCATGACCGGCCAGCGGCTCATGCACCAGCCGGTCGGACAGGTTCACCAGCTTGCCCACCGCCCGGCGGCGGTCCAGCCGGCCCGCCGCGTCCACCGTCGCCACGCCGGCGCTGTCATAGCCGCGATATTCCAGCCGCTTCAGCGCCTCGACCAGTTGCGGCGAAACCTCGTGATCGCCCAGGATGCCGATGATGCCGCACATGTCAGTTCCCCTTCTTCTGGCGCAGCGCCTGCATCAGCCGCGTGGCAAGGCCGGGCCTGGTGACCTGGCGCGCACGGCCCAGCGCCAGCGCATCGTCCGGCACGTCCTCGGTGATGACCGAGCCCGAGCCGGTCATCGCCCGCGCGCCCACCCGCACCGGCGCCACCAGCATGGTGTCCGAGCCGATGAAGGCATGGGCGCCGATCTCGGTCCGGTGCTTGCCGACGCCGTCATAGTTGCAGGTGATGGTGCCGGCGCCGATATTCGTGGCCTCGCCGATATGGGCGTCGCCCAGATAGGTCAGGTGGCCGACCTTGACGCCCTCGTCCAGCACGGCGTTCTTGATCTCGACGAAATTGCCGACATGCACGTCGCCGCCCAGCTCGGCGCCGGGCCGCAGCCGTGCAAAGGGGCCGACGGTGGCACCGGCGCTGACATGGCAGCCTTCCAGATGGCAGAAGGGCAGGATCTCGGCGCCGCTTTCGACGGTCACGCCGGGGCCGAAGACCACGTTCTGCCCGATCACCGCGTCGCGGCCGATGCAGGTGTCCAGCGCGAACCAGACCGTCGCCGGATCGGCCAGTGTCACGCCATCCTCCAGCGCCCGGGCGCGGGCGCGGGCCTGGAAGGCGGCCTCGGCCTGCGCCAGTTCGGCGCGGGTGTTGATCCCCAGCGTCTCGGCTTCGTCGCAGGTCACCACCTCGACCCGGCGGCCGGCGGCACGGGCCAGTTCGGGAATGTCGGTCAGGTAATATTCGCCGGCCGCGTTGCGATTGCCGATCCGCGGCAGGAACTCGCGCAGGAGCGCCGCATCCGCCGCCAGCACGCCGGAATTGACCAGGCGGATCGCCCGCGTCGCCTCGTCCGCGTCCTTGTATTCGACGATGCGCTCCAGCCCCTCGGGGCCGGTGACGAGGCGGCCGTAGCGGCCGGGATCGGCGGCCTCGAAGCCCAGCACCACCACGTCGGCGGGATGGGCGGCAAGGTTCTCCAGCGTCTCCTCGCCGATGAAGGGGGTATCGCCGTAAAGCACGATCACCCGGCCCTCGAAGCCTTCCAGCAGCGGCAGGGCCTGGCGCACGGCATGGGCGGTGCCGAGCTGCTCTTCCTGCAGGGCGATGCGTGCCTCGGGGTCCAGCTTCGCCACCGCCTCGGCCACCGCCTCGGCGCCATGGCCGGCGACGACGATCACCGCCTCGGGTTCCAGCAGGCGGCCGGTGGCCAGCGCGTGGCCGACCAGCGGCACGCCGCCCAGCCGGTGCAGCACCTTGGGCAGATCCGACTGCATGCGGCTGCCCTGGCCGGCGGCCAGCACGATCAGCGCGACGGGTTTCTCGGTCATCTCTGCCCTCTTGCCTGTTCCTTATCCTTGCCGGGCGTTCTACCTAGAGGGCGGCGGTGGGGAAAGGCCCCCGCGGATCAAACATCTTGACGGAAGGTTACAGCATGGCGGGAACGGTGGTCTTCGATCTGGACGGGACGCTGGCCGATACGTCCGGCGACCTGATCGCGGCGGCCAATGCCTGCTTCCACGCGCGTGGCCTCGGCGCGCTTCTGGATCCTGTCGAGGACGCACTGGTCGCCTTCCATGGCGGCCGCGCCATGCTGCGCGCCGGCTATGCGCGGCTGCCCGGCGACACCATCCTGCCCCCCGGCGCCGAGGAGGAGGATTACCCGCGCCTGCTGGATCATTACGGCCAGGCCATCGCCATCCACACCCGGCTTTATCCGGGGGCCGAGGCGGCGCTGGACCGGCTGGCCGAGGCCGGCCACCGGCTGGCGGTCTGCACCAACAAGCCCGCCGCGCTGGCCGAGACCTTGCTGCGCGAGCTGGGCATCCGCGACCGTTTCGCGGCGATGATCGGCGCCGACACGCTGCCGGTGCGCAAGCCCGATCCCCGGCCCTATCAGGCGGCGGTGCAGGCCGCCGGCGGCGCGCTGGCGCGGTCCTTCCTGGTGGGGGATACGGAAACCGACCGCAAGACCGCGGCGGCGGCGGGGGTCAGGGTGGCGCTGGTGGCCTTCGGCCCAGAGGGAGCGGGGCTGGCCCGGCTGGCGCCCGAGGCGATGCTGCGGCATTACGACGACCTGCCCGGACTGGCCGAGGCATGGCTGGCGGGCTGAAACCGGATTTCAGGACAAGTTTCAAGGGGGGCCGCCGGCCCCCCATGCGCGGAAGGGATCCGCAGGCCTATTCGGCCTCGTCCGCCGACTTGGCGTTGAGCTGGCCATAGTTCTGCGCGCCGATCTCCTCGTAGAGACCCAGCTGGGTTTCGAGGAAGTCGATATGGCCTTCCTCGTCGGCCAGCAGCGAATCGAACAGGCTGCGGCTGACGTAATCGCCGACCTTGTCGCAATATTCCCGCGCCTCGATGTAAAGCGTGCGGGCGTCGTATTCGGCCGCCAGGTCGGATTCCAGCGTTTCCTTGAGGTTCTGGCCGATCCGCAGCGGGTCCAGCTTCTGCAGGTTCGGATGCCCTTCCAGGAAGATGATTCGCTGGATCAGCCGATCAGCGTGGTGCATTTCCTCGATCGATTCGGCGCGGGACTTGTCGGCGACCTTGCCGTAGCCCCAATCCTCCTGAAGACGGTAATGCAGCCAATACTGGCTGACGGCGGTCAGTTCAGACCGTAGCGCTGCGTTGAGATACTCGATGACCTTTGCGTCGCCCTTCATGGCTCACCCCTGTGCGGTTGGCTCTCAATCCTCTCAGGATGGGAGGCACCGCCAGATTATCGCATCCGCGCATGGTGTCCAGAAACAAGGGCATACAGCCGCCACAATCCGCGCGCTTGCCAAGCGCGTGATAGATCTTGCCAGGGGTGATGATCGTCTCGGGATCTGCGGCACGCATCCAGTCAACGGCGGCTCGGATGTCGTGGTCGGAAATCTGGGTGCAATGGCAGACGATCATGGGCTCACCTTGATTGCTCCAAAACTTAGCGAAATCCTCAGAGAAGTAAAGCCTGAGTTTTTCACTTTGTGATGACCCCCGCCTTGACGCCCCCCGGCGGTGCGGACAGAAGCCAAGCCCATGAAGCTGGACGATTTCGACTTTCATCTGCCCGAAGCGCTGATCGCGACCCGCCCGGCGCGGCCGCGCTCCTCGGCGCGGCTGCTGCTGGCCCAGGGCGATTCGCTTCGCGACCTGCATGTGCGCGACCTGGCCGACCTTTTGGGGCCGGGCGACCTGCTGGTGCTGAACGACACCAAGGTGATCCCGGCGCGGCTGAGCGGCACCCGCACGCGCCAGACCCCGCAGGGCGAGGCGGTGGCGAGGATCGAGGTCACGCTGCTGGAACCCGCCGCCGACGGCTGGCGGGCGCTGGCCAGGCCCCTGCGCAAGCTCCGGCCCGGCGAGGTGATCCGCTTCTCCGATGCGCTCTCGGCCGAGGTGGCGGCCATCTCGGACGGCGCGCTGACCCTGCGCTTCGACGCCGCGGGCGAAGCCTTCGACGCGGCGCTGGCGCAGGTCGGCGCCATGCCGCTGCCGCCCTATATCGCCGCGCTGCGTGCGCCCGACGAGGCCGACCGCGAGGATTACCAGACCGTCTGGGCCCGGCGCTCGGGCGCCGTTGCCGCCCCTACCGCCAGCCTGCATTTCGACCGCGACCTGCTGGACCGGCTGGTGGCGCGCGGCGTGCGCTTCACCCATGTCACCCTGCATGTCGGCGCCGGCACCTTCCTGCCGGTCAAGGTCGAGGACGTGACCACCCACAGGATGCACGGCGAATGGGGCGAGGTCACGCCCGAGGCCGCCGCGGCGATCAACCGCACCCGCGCCGAGGGCGGGCGGGTGATCCCGGTCGGCACCACGGCGCTGCGGCTGATCGAATCGGCAGCGGCCGAGGACGGCAGCGTGCAGCCATTCCGCGGCGTCACCGAGATCTTCATCTATCCCGGCTATCGCTTCCGGGTGACGGATGCGCTGATGACCAATTTCCACCTGCCGAAATCGACCCTGCTGATGCTGGTCAGCGCCCTGATGGGCCAGGACCGCATCCGCAGGATCTATCGCCACGCGGTGGAATCGGGCTATCGCTTCTTCAGCTATGGCGACGCCTCTTTGCTGATTCCGAAGGATCCGTGATGCTTACCGTGCTCCGCACCACCTGGCCGCTGCTTCTGGGCATCCTGCTCTTGATGGTCGGGAACGGGATGCAGGGCACGCTTCTGGGCATCCGCGGCAAGATCGAGGGCATCTCGACCACCCAGATGTCGGTGGTCATGTCGGCCTATTTCGGCGGCTTCCTGCTGGGCTCGCGCGTGGTGCCCGAGCTGATCCGCAATGTCGGCCATGTGCGGGTCTTCGCGGCGCTCGGCTCGCTGATCTCCTCGGTGCTGATCCTTTACGCGGCAGCGCCGCACTGGATCGCCTGGGCGCTGATGCGGCTCTTGATCGGCTTCTGCTTCTCGGGCGTCTACATCACCGCCGAAAGCTGGCTGAACGCCGGCACCACGAACCAGACGCGCGGCCAGGCCATGTCGGCCTACATGATCATGCAGATGCTGGGCATCATCTCGGCGCAGATGCTGATGAACACCGCAGACCCGGCCGGCTACCTGCTCTTCGTGATCCCCTCGGTTCTGGTCAGCCTGTCCTTCCTGCCCATCCTGCTGTCGACCCAGCCCGCGCCGCAATTCGCCACGCTGAAGCGCATGAGCTTCGGAGATCTGTTCCGCGTCTCGCCGCTGGGCTGCATCGGCATCTTCCTGATGGGCGGGGTGTTCTCGGCGCTGTTCGGCATGGCCTCGGTCTGGGGCTCGACCAAGGGGCTTTCGGTGCGCGAGATCTCGGCCTTCGTCGCCGCGATCTATGCCGGCGGGCTGTTCCTGCAATATCCGATCGGCTGGCTCTCGGACCATGGCGACCGGCGCTTCATCGTGCTGGGGCTCAGCGCGCTCGGCGCCCTGGTCTGCCTGGCCACGGTGACGCTGCAGCCGGGAATCTGGGGACTGATCCTGGCCGCCGCGCTGATCGGCGGCGTCGCCAACCCGGTCTATTCGCTGCTGCTGGCCTATACCAACGACTTCCTCGACGCCTCGGACATGGCGGCGGCCTCGGCGGGGCTTCTGTTCATCAACGGGGTGGGCGCCATGGCCGGTCCGCTGATCACCGGCTGGCTGATGTCGCTTCTGGGGCCGGACGGGTTCTGGATCTATATCGGCGCGCTGCTGGCGGCGCTGACCTTCTATGCCGGCTGGCGCCGCACCCGCCGCCCGACCCCGGCGCAGGACCAGAGCTTCGCGGTCATCGCTCCCTCGGCCACCCCGGTCGCGGTCGAGGCAGCGCTGGAAACCGCCAGTTCCGACGACGACGCCAAACCCGCCTGACGGGGTTGCGGCGCGCCTCCGGCTCTGCAACCATCCGGGAAAACCGGAAGGGCGCAGCATGACCGAGACCGCGACACCCGAGGACATCAACCGCTTCTGGCTGGACGAGGTCGGCGAGAAGGGCTGGTATGCCCGTTCGGACGCGCTGGACGACACCATCCGCCAACGCTTCCTGCCCGCCTGGGAACGCGCCGCCGACCTGGCGCCCGGCTGGGCGGAAACGCCCGAGGGCGCGCTGGCAGCACTGATCCTGACCGATCAGTTCCCGCGCAACATGTTCCGCGAGGATCCGCGCGCCTTCGCCACCGATCCCCTGGCCCGCAGCCTGGCCCGCGAGGCGGTGGGGAACGGTTTCCACCTGCGCATCGACCCGCCCGCCCGGCAGTTCTTCTACCTGCCCTTCGAGCATTCCGAGGACCTGGCCGACCAGGAACGCGCGGTCGCGCTGTTCGCCGAGTTCATGCCTGGCGAGAACCTGCGCCATGCCGAGCTGCACCGCGACACCATCGCGAAATTCGGCCGCTTCCCCTGGCGCAACGCGGCGCTGAAGCGCGTGCCCACGGCGGCGGAAACCCGCGTGATGGAGGCCGGCGGCTATGGCGCGCTGGTCGCCGGCAAGCTGTCGCTTGCTGACCTCTGAAAAATGGTTTAACGCTGAACTATCTTTTCTGATAGGGGGACATCCATGGCGCAGAGCTTCGACATGGTGGTGATCGGTTCCGGCCCTGGCGGCTATGTCTGCGCCATCCGCGGCGCGCAGCTGGGGCTGAAGGTGGCCTGTATCGAGCGCGAGCATCTGGGCGGCATCTGCCTGAACTGGGGCTGCATCCCGACCAAGGCGCTGCTGCGCTCGGCCGAGGTGTTCCACCTGATGCACCGCGCCAAGGAGTTCGGCCTCTCGGCGGACAAGATCGGCTACGACCTCGGCGCCGTGGTCAGCCGCTCGCGCGGCGTGGCCAAGCAGCTCGCCGGCGGCGTCGGCCACCTGCTCAAGAAGAACAAGGTCACCGTCATCATGGGCGAGGCCAGCCTGACCGCCCCCGGCAAGATCAGCGTCAAGACCGACAAGGGGACCGAGGAGGTCACCGGCAAGGCCATCGTTCTGGCCACCGGCGCCCGCGCCCGCAACCTGCCCGGCCTGGAAGCGGACGGCGACCTGGTCTGGAACTACAAGCACGCCCTGCAGCCGCCGCGCATGCCCAAGAAGCTGCTGGTCATCGGCTCGGGCGCCATCGGCATCGAATTCGCCAGCTTCTTCAACACGCTGGGCGCCGACACCACGGTGGTCGAGGTGATGGACCGCGTGCTGCCGGTCGAGGATGCAGAAATCTCGGCCCTGGCGAAAAAGCAATTCGTCAAGCAGGGCATGAAGATCCTGGAAAAGGCGACGGTCAAGAAGCTCGATCGCGCCCCCGATGGAAAAGGCGGCGGCAAGGTCGCCGCCCATATCGAGACCGGCGGCAAGACCGAGACGCAGGACTTCGACACGGTGATCTCGGCCGTCGGCATCGTCGGCAACGTGGAAAACCTCGGCCTTGAAAAGCTGGGCGCCAAGATCGACCGCACCCATGTCGTGACCGACGAATATTGCCGCACCGGCGTCGAAGGGCTCTATGCCATCGGCGACGTGGCCGGCGCTCCCTGGCTCGCCCACAAGGCCAGCCACGAAGGCGTCATGGTCGCCGAGCTGATCGCCGGCGGGCACCCGCATCCGATCAAGCCGAACTCGATCCCCGGCTGCACCTATTGCAACCCGCAGGTCGCCTCGGTCGGCCTGACGGAAGAGAAAGCGAAAGCAGCGGGTTACGAGGTCAAGGTCGGCCGCTTCCCCTTCATCGGCAACGGCAAGGCCATCGCGCTCGGCGAACCCGAGGGCCTGATCAAGACCGTCTTCGACGCCAAGACCGGCGAGCTGCTGGGCGCCCACATGGTCGGCGCCGAGGTAACCGAGCTGATCCAGGGCTATGTCGTCGGCCGCACGCTGGAAACCACCGAGGCCGAGCTGATGGAGACGGTCTTCCCGCACCCGACGCTCAGCGAAATGCTGCACGAAGCGACGCTGTCCGCCTACGGCCGCGCCATCCATTTCTGAACGACGAAGGGGCCTCGCGGCCCCTTCTTCTTTGCTGCCCAAATACCCCACGGGGGTCCGGGGGTGTGAAACCCCCGGTGCGGCCGTCACGCCGGGATCGGCATCCGCGCCTCGACCATGCCGGCATACCAGCTCGAACCCGCCGGAATCGCGTTGTCGTCGAAATTATAGGCCGGGTGATGCACCATCGCCGTATCGCCGTTGCCGACGAAGATATAGGCGCCGGGGCGTTCGTTCAGCATGTAGCTGAAATCCTCGCCGGCCATCAGCGGCTGCATCTCCATGTCCACGTCCCCCGCCACCTGCCGCGCCACTTCCGCTGCGAAAACGGTGGCTTCCGGATGGTTCATCGTCACCGGATAGCCACGGTCATACTGCACCTCGGCCGTGGCACCGAAGGCGGCGGCGACATTCCCCGCGACGCGCTTGATGCCCTCTTCCAGCTGGTCGCGCACCTCGGGAGCCAGGCTGCGGGCGGTGCCTTTCAGCTTGACCTGCTGCGGGATGACGTTGTGGGCGGTCGAGTCGGTTTCGACCACGCAGACCGAAACCACGCCACTTTTCAGCGGATCGACATTGCGCGACACCACCGATTGCAGCGCCACGATAATCTGCGCCGCGACCAGCAGCGTGTCGATGGCCTCGTGCGGCTTGGCGGCATGGCCGCCCTTGCCGGTCACCCGGATGTCGAACTGGTCGGCGGCGGCCATCATCGCGCCCTCGCGGATGGCGAAGCTGCCCACCGGATAGCCGGGCATGTTGTGCATGCCATAGAATTCCTGGATGCCCCAGCGGTCCACCAGCCCGTCCTGCACCATGGCCAGCCCCCCCGCCCCGCCCTCTTCGGCGGGCTGGAAGATCAGCACGGCGGTGCCGTCGAAATTGCGCGTCTCGGCCAGGTATTTCGCCGCGCCCAGCAGCATGGCGGTATGGCCGTCATGGCCGCAGGCATGCATGACCCCCGGATTTTGCGAGGCATATTCCAGGCCGGTCTGTTCCTTGATCGGCAGGGCGTCCATGTCGGCGCGCAGGCCGATCACCCTGCCCTTGCTGTCGGAACGGCCCTTGATGACGCCGACGACGCCAGTGCGGCCGATGCCTTCGGTGACCTCGTCCACGCCGAATTCCCGCAAGAGCTGGGCGACGCGGCCGGCGGTGCGGTGGACCTGGTAGTCCAGCTCGGGGTTCTGGTGGAAGTCGCGGCGCCAGGCGGCGATCTCGGGCAGCAGTTCGGCAAAGCGGTTCTTGACGGGCATGTGACAATCTCCTTTGCCGGGCAGGTTACGCCTTTCGCCAAGCGCCGCAAGGCCGCGCAACGGCTGCGGGCGTTGCGCCGTGCACCGCGCCGGAGCCGGGACGCCAAAACCCCGGCAATTGCCGGGGTTTTGGCCGTGATCGCCGTGCAACAGGCGTACACCGCGCGTACACAGGCCGTGCACCGCGGGACGCGAACGGGCCGGCGGCGCCGCCGGCCCGCCCAGAAGGGTCAGAACTTCGCCCGCAGCGTCAGCTCGGCGCTGCGTTCGTCGCCATAGACCACGGTATCGTAGAAGCCGGTCGTGGCGTAATATTTCTTGTTGAAGATGTTGTTCACGCTGAGCGACAGCTCGGTCTTCTCGGTCACCTCATAGGACGCGTTCAGGTCGAAGACGGCATAGGAGCCCTGATGCACGTTCGGCTGCTCGATGTCGGAGGCGAAGTCCATGCTGTCGGTGCCGCTTTGCCAGCGCATCGCCCCGCCCACCGTCAGCTTGTCGTCGAACACGCCGGCAAGGCGATAGTCGGTCGCCAGCTTCAGCGTGTGCCTGGGCTGGTCGGCGGCGAAGCGGTTGCCGTCCTTGTCCTTCGAGCTGCGGAAGGTATAGCCGGCCGAGACGTTCCAGCGGTCGTTGATCGCCCCCGCCGCCTCGAGTTCGAAGCCGCGCGTGGTGGTGCCGTCGATGCTTTCATAGATGCTGCGGTTCAGCACCTCGTCGAAATACAGGTAGTTCGCCACGTCCTTCTGGTCGGTCTGGAATATCGCCGCCGAGGCGAACAGCGCCCCGCCCAGCAGGTCGGCCTTGACGCCCAGCTCGTAGTTCCAGCCATAGGTCGGGTCGAGATAGTTGCCGTCGGCATCCTGGGCGATCTGCGGCTTGTAGATGCTGGTCACGCTGCCATAGGCGGAATAGGTCGGGTTGATGTCATAGGTGAAGCCGAGATAGGGCGTGATCTCGCCGCTGTAGCTGTATTCGAAATCCGGCGAGCCGGTGCTGGATTCCTTGCCCTTCCACCAGTTCGCGCGTGCGCCGGCGATGACGGACAGCGCATCAGTCGCCTGAATCCTGGCGGAACCGTAAAGCCCATACTGGCGCTGCTCGCTTTTCCAGGTCCGCGACACGCTGTCCGAGAAGCGCGGCCGGGGATAGCTGCCGTCCCAATCGAAGACATTGCCCACCGGCGCAAGCGTGCTGGTGTCGACATCATAGCCGTCGAAGGTGCTGTCGAAATCCGAAGCCATGGCGCCGACAACGAACTGGTGGGTCCGGCCGAAGGCCTGGAAGTCGCCGTTCACCACCGCATTGAGCGAGGTGAGCTTGGTCGCGCCGCTGTATTTCGCCGCCCAGGGCGACATGCCGAGACCGGTTTCGCGGTCGGGCACGCCGCTGATCCAGGGCAGTTCCATGTCGACGTCGTTGTGGATATGGGTCAGCACCACCCGCCCGGTCCAGCCGTTCTGGAACTCATGCTCCAGCGCGGCGAAGGCCTCGGTCCGCTCGGTATCGACATAGGTCCAGTCGGCACCCAGGGTCGATCCCCAATCCCAGTCGATCAGCCCGCCATCGGCATAGAACGGCGGCAACCCGCCCCAGGTCACGTTGTCGGCCTTGGTCTTCTGATAGCTGATGCCGGTGCTGAGCAGGGTGCTGTCGGTCAGGTCCACCTCCAAGGCACCGAACAGGACGTATTTGTCCTTTTCATAGCCGTCCAGCGCGCCCTCGCGGCTGTCCACGACACCCACCAGCCGGCCGCGCACCGTGCCGCTGGCATTGAGCGGCCCCGACACATCCGATTCGACGCGCGCGCCCTTGGGATAGGCCAGCGACACGGCGGCCTGGTTCTGGAACGTCTCGGTCGGGCGCTTGCGGATGAAGTTGATCGAGGCGCCGGGCTCGCCCGCGCCCTGCATCAGCCCGGTGGCGCCGCGGACGATTTCGACATGGTCGTAAAGCGCCATGTCGGTATTGTTGTCGCCGAACTGCCAGGCGCCGTCCTTGGGCACCGGCACGCCGTCATACTGATAGGCGTCGACCGCGAAACCGCGCGAATAATAGTTGATGCGGTCGCTTTCATAGGCCTGCACGGTGATGCCGGTCGCAGCCTCCATCGTCTCTGCGACGGTGGTGATGTTGCGGTCCTTCATCTGCGCGTCGGTGATGGCGCTGGTGGATTGCGGGGTTTCCTTCTGGCTCAGCACCAGCCCGGTCGCGGAACGCATCCATTCGGTGGTCCAGCTGTCGGTGCCCTCGGTCTGCGTGCCGGGGGCAGCGGTGATCACCACCTCGTCCAGGGTGACGGTGCTGTCGGTGCTGTCCTCGGCTTCTTGCGCCATGGCCGGCCAGGCCAGCAGCGCCAGGATGCCGGCGGAAAGCGCCGTGGTCAGCCGCGCGCGGGCGGCGGGGGAAAGCGGGGATATGGGGGTCATGGCAAGCCATCCGATCCGGTTGCGGTTCCGGCTTGCACAGGGCTGGCTTCGGCCCCGCTATTCCCGCCGCGCCGCCCCGAGATCAAGCGGAGACGTCAGGGGCGCATGGCTTGCGACGATTTGCGACAATTCTGCAACAGGTTGTGCTTCAGCCATGCGTGACCGGATCGGTCAGCACCAGATGGCCCGGCGCCACCTCGGCATAGGTCGAGGGCGGGGGCGCATGGCCCACGGGATGGATCGGCGAGGGGATGGGGCGAAAGCGCAGATCCTCGCTGATCTTCCTGCGCCGCGGATCGGCGACCGGCACCGCGGCCATCAGCTGGCGGGTATAGCTGTGCTGCGGGTTCTCGAACACCTGGCGGCGGCTGCCGATCTCGACGATGCGGCCCAGATACATGACCGCGACATGGTGGCTGACGCGCTCGACCACCGCCATGTCGTGGCTGATGAACAGCATGGCGATGCCCAGGTCGCGCTGCAGCTCCATCAGCAGGTTCAGCACCTGCGCCTGCACCGAGACGTCCAGCGCCGAGACCGCCTCGTCGGCGACGATCAGCTTCGGGTTCAGCGCCAGGGCGCGGGCGATGGCGATGCGCTGGCGCTGGCCGCCCGACATCTCGTGCGGGTAGCGGCGCATGAAGCTGCGCGGCAGTTCCACCCGGTCGAAAAGCTGGGCGATGCGGTCGCGGCGCTCGGCGCGGTTGCCGATGCCGTAGTTCAGCATCGGCTCCTCGATCTGGTCCAGGAGGCGCATCTGCGGGTCGAGGCTGGCGAAGGGGTCCTGGAAGATCATCTGCATGTCGCGCCGAGCCTGGCGCAGGCCGCGGGCGTCGAGGGCCAGCAGGTCGCGCCCGCCCAGGCCGACCTGGCCCGCGCTCGGCTCGACCAGCCGCAGGATCGAGCGGCCGGTGGTGGACTTGCCGCATCCCGATTCGCCGACCAGCGACAGGGTCTCGCCGGCATGGACGGTGAAGGAGACGTCCTCGACCGCATGGACCTGGGCCACGGTGCGGCGCAGGATGCCGCCCTTGACCGGGAAGCGGGTGCAGAGGTTCTTGACCTCCAGCAGCGGCTCGGGGGCGCGGGGGACGACCGGCTCGGGCCGGGCCGCCTGCCCCTCGCGCATCAGCCGCATCGGCTCGGGCGCGTCGCGGCCGGCCATCTCGCCCAGCCGCGGCACGGCGGCCAGCAGCGCCCGGGTATAGGGCTCGCGCGGGGCCTCGAAGATCTGCTCGACCGGGCCTTCCTCGACCTTGTTGCCGCGGAACATGACCACCACGCGGTCGGCCATCTGCGCCACCACCGCCATGTCATGGGTGATGAACAGCACCGCCATGCCGGTCTCGCGCTTCAGCCGGTCGATCAGGGCCAGGATCTCGGCCTGGATGGTCACGTCCAGCGCCGTGGTCGGCTCGTCGCAGATCAGCAGCTTCGGGCGGCAGGCCATGGCCATGGCGATGACGACGCGCTGGCGCATGCCGCCGGACAGCTCGTGCGGGTATTGATGCAGGCGGCGCTCGGGCTCGGGGATGCGGACCTCGCGCAGCAGCTCCAGCGCCCGGGCCATGGCGTCGCGGCGCGACAGGCCGCGATGCACGATCAGCCCCTCGGAGAGCTGCTCGCCGACGGTGAAGACCGGGTTCAGCGCCGTCATCGGCTCCTGGAAGATCATCGCGATCTCGTTGCCGCGGATGTCGCGCATGGTGGCGGGCGGGGCCTTGGCCAGGTCCACCTCGCCCCGCTCGCGCTGGAAGAGCAGCCGGCCCCGGGCGATCTCGCCGCCGCCGAACTCGACCAGCCGCATCAAGGACAGCGAGCTGACCGACTTGCCCGAGCCGGATTCGCCCACCACGCAAAGGCATTCGCCGGGGCGGATGTCGAAGGACAGCGACTCGACGCCGGTGACCGGGCCATCATGGGTCTGGAACTCGACCTGCAATTCCTCGACCCGGACCAGCGGCTTTCCGTCCAGCATCCGCACCCCCTGACCAGCATCCGACCATTGTTGCGGCATTCAGGCTAATGCCCTGCCGTCACATTGCAACCGCAAAGCGGGCCGGCAACTTGTTTCTTGCTTTTCGGCCGGGACCTGTCTGAAACTCGGCCCATCCGAGGGACAGCAAGACCGGGGAAACGGCAAAAGGCAGAAGACCACCGCAACCGGCAGCGCCAGACGTCCCGCGCAGATCCACCAACAGGAGAGAGCGATGAAACTGAAAACCCTGATGTCGGGCGCGGCGGCCACCGCCGCCTTTGCCGCCGCCATGGCCCCGGCCGCATTCGCCGCGCGGGGCGCCGACGGGCAGGTCAACGTCATCATGTGGCAGGCGCCCTCGACGATGAATCCCTATCTGTCGGCCGGCACCAAGGACATCATCGCCAGCTCGATCGCGCTGGAGCCGCTGGCGAGCTTCACCACCGAGGGCACCATCGAGCCGCGGCTGGCGGCCGAGCTGCCGACGCTCGAGAACGGCGGCATCGCCAAGGACCTGAAAAGCGTCACCTGGAAGCTGAAGCCGGGGATCAAATGGGCCGATGGCAGCCCCTTCACCGCCGAGGACGTGGCCTTCACCGCCGCCTATTGCATGGACCCCTCGGGCGGCTGCGCGCAACTGGCCAAGTTCGAGGGCGTCGAGAAGGTCGAGGCGGTGGACGAGCTGACGGTGAAGATCACCTTCATCGCGCCGCGGCCCGACCCGTTCTCGGCCTTCGTGGGGGCGCAGTCGCCGGTGCTGCAGAAGGCGCAGTTCGCCGATTGCACCGGCGAGAAGGCCCCGACCTGCACCCAGCAGAATTTCAACCCCATCGGCACCGGCCCGTTCAAGGTGGTCGAGTTCCGCACCAACGACACCATCACCTTCGAGGCCAACCCGGAATATCGCGACCCGGAAAAGCCCGCCTTCGCCCGGCTGGTGGTCAAGGGCGGCGGCGATGCGGCGGCGGCGGCGCGTTCGGTGCTTGAGACGGGCGAGTTCGACTATGCCTGGAACACCCAGCTGGCCCCGGACGTGATCGCCGGGATGGAGGCGGCCGGCAAGGGCAAGAACCTCGCCGCCTTCGGCTCTCTGGTCGAGCGCATCCATGTCAACCTGACCGATGCCAGCTCGGACCTGCCCGAGGACGAGCGGTCCACGGCCAAACACCCGCACCCGATCCTGACCGATGCCAATGTGCGCAAGGCGCTGTCCATGGCCATCGACCGCCAGCTGCTGACCGAGATCGGCTATGGCCAGGCCGGCAAGCCGACCTGCAACCTGGTGCCGGCGCCGGCGGCCTGGGCCTCGGACAATACCGAATGCCTGACCCAGGACATCGAGGGCGCCAAGGCGCTGCTGGACCAGGCCGGCTGGGTGCCCGGCGGCGACGGCATCCGCGAAAAGGACGGCAAGCGGCTGAAGCTGGTCTTCCAGACCTCGGTCAACGCGGTGCGGCAGGACTTCCAGGCGCTCATCAAGCAATGGTGGTCCGAGATCGGCGTCGAGACCGAGCTGAAGACGGTGGACCCTTCGGTGTTCTTCGGCGGCGATGCGGGATCGCCCGACACGTTCCAGAAGTTCTATGCCGACATCGAGATGTATGCCAACAATTTCGAGGGCAACAACCCCGAGCCCTATCTGGCGCGGCAGACCTGCGACAAGATCCCCGGCCCGGACAACCAGTGGCAGGGCGAGAACACCAGCCGCTATTGCGACCCGGAATTCGACAGGCTGATCGGCGAGATGACGCAGATCGTCGATCCGGCCGAGCGCGGCGCCATGGGTCGCAAGCTGAACGACATGCTGACCAGGGACAGCAATGCCGTCATTCCGCTGGTCTATCGCGGCACCGCCTCGGCCGTGTCGAACACGCTGGGCGGCGTCAAGCTGAATGCCTGGGACAGCGAGCTGTGGAACGTCGCGGACTGGCATCGCATCAAGCAATAGGCCATGCTGGCGCAAGGCCGGCCCCCGCCGCGGGGCCGGTGCCCGACCCGTCAACAGGCTGAAAGACCATGATGATTCCCCGACCGACCGCCCCGGCGCTGGCGCTGGCCGTCGCCCTGCCCGCCTTGGCCCTGCCCGCCCTGGTCACGCCCGCCCTGGCCGAACGCGGCGGCGATGGCGAGCTGCGCGTGCTTTACTGGCAGGCCGCCACGGTGCTGAACCCTTACCTGTCCACCGGGGCCAAGGACGTCGATCCGGCCTCGATGGTGATCGAGCCGCTGGCCATCGTCGCCGATGACGGCAGCCTGGTCCCGGTGCTGGCGGCCGAGATCCCCAGCGTCGAGAATGGCGGTATCGCCGCGGATTTCACCTCGGTCACCTGGAAGTTGAAACCGGGGCTGGTCTGGTCGGACGGCTCGCCCGTCACCGCCGAGGATGTGAAGTTCACCGCCGACTATTGCATGGACCCGGCCTTCGGCTGCGCGGTTCTGGCCGAGTTCGAGGGCATCGCCTCGGTCGAGGCGCTGGATGCGCAAAGGGTGCGGCTGAACTTCGACGCGCCGCGCTATGCGCCGCTGCAGGCCTTTGTCGGCGGGCGGACGCCGGTGCTGCAAAAGGCGCAGTTCCAGCCCTGCATGGGCGCGGCGGGGGCCAGCTGCACGGCGCAGAATTTCGGGCCCGTCGGCACTGGCCCCTATCGGGTGACGGAGTTCCGGCCCGGCGACGTGGCGGTGTTCGAGATCAACCCGCATTACCGCGACCCGGCCAAGCCCGCCTTCGACCGGGTGACGGTCAAGGGCGGCGGCGATGCCATGGCGGCGGCGCGGGCGGTGCTGGAATCGGGCGAATACGATTTCGCCTGGAACCTGCAGCTGCCGCCCGAGTCGGTCGCCGCGATGGAGGCGCAGGGCAAGGGTCGGCTGGTCGCCAGCTTCGGCTCGATGGTCGAGCGGATCGAGCTGAACCAGACCGATCCCAGCCCGGACCTGCCGGCGGAGGAGCGCTCGACGCGGGCGCATCCGCATCCTGTGCTGACCGACCCGGCGGTGCGCAAGGCGCTGTCCATGGCCATCGACCGGCCGCTGCTGGCCGAGCTGACCTATGGCCCGGCCGGCAAGCCCACCTGCACCATCGTGCCGGTGCCGGCCGCCTATGCCTCGGGCCGCGACGACTGCCTGGCGCAGGACATCGAAGGCGCGAAGACGCTGCTGGACGAGGCCGGCTGGCTGCCGGGGCCGGACGGGATACGCGCAAAGGACGGCCGCCGGCTGTCGCTGCTGTTCCAGACCACGGTGAACCCGGTCAGGCAGGACGTGCAGGCGCTGGTCAAGCAATGGTGGTCCGAGATCGGCGTCGAGACCGAGCTGAAGGCGGTGGACGGCGCCTCGTTCTTCGGCGGCGATCCCGGCAATCCCGATTCGCAGCAGAAATTCCACGCCGATGCGCAGATGTTCACCGATGCCTTCTACATCCCCGACCCTGCCTCGTTCCTGAACAAGTTCGTCTGCTCGCGCATCCCCTCGGCGGAAAACCAGTGGCAGGGCAACAATTCCGTGCGCTTCTGCGACGAGGGCTATGACGCGGGCATCGCCGAGCTGCATCGCAGCGCCGAGCCGGAAAAGCGGCAGGAGATCGCGAAGCGCCTGACCGACATGCTGACCGCCGAGGGCAACTACCTGCTGCCGCTGGTGCATCGCGGCATGGTCTCGGCCCATGCGGGCAGCCTGCAGGGCGTCGCCCCGAACGGCTGGGAAGGGCAGCTGTGGAACGTCGCCGACTGGAGCCGCGCCGAATGAGGAGAAAGCCGTGAGCGGGAAAGGATCGCCATGCTGAGTTTCGCCCTGCGCCGGCTCTTGCTGGCAATCCCGACGCTGCTGTTCATCTCGCTGGTGATCTTCCTGCTGCTGGAAGCCTCGCCCGGCGATCCCTTGGGCGACGTGCCGCTGACCGTGCCGCCCGAGGTCAAGGAGCGGATGCGCGAGGCGCTGGGGCTGGGGCAGGCCTGGTATATCCGCTATGTGCTCTGGCTGAAGCAGTTCTTCTGGGTCGAGCCGCTTTACTGGTTCGACCGCGCCTTCGGCACCGGGTTCAGCGAAGGCATGCAGCGCATCATCAGCTTCCAGAGCCGCAGCCCGGTCTTCGACGTGATCGCGCAGCGGCTGCCGCAGACGCTGACCGTC
Organism: Paracoccus binzhouensis; assembly: GCF_016446475.1. Lineage (GTDB taxonomy): Bacteria > Pseudomonadota > Alphaproteobacteria > Rhodobacterales > Rhodobacteraceae > Paracoccus > Paracoccus binzhouensis. Next base: position 32,115 of record NZ_JAEHFP010000022.1, read on the forward strand.
GTCGGCATGTCCTACCTGATCGGGGTGCTGATCGCGATCCCGATCGGCATCGTCTCGGCCTACAAGCAATATAGCTGGTTCGACCAGATCGGCACCTTCGTGTCGATGGTCGGCTTCTCGCTGCCGACCTTCTTCACCGGGGTGGTGCTGATCATCGTCTTCGGCATCAAGCTGCAATGGTTCCCGTCGATCTACGACACCACGCTGCGGGTGACGGATTGGGACAGCTTCGCCCAGCAGGTGCGGCAGATGGTGATGCCGGTCACGGTGCTGGCGCTTTACAACGCCGCGCAGATCAGCCGCTTCATGCGCGCCTCCATGCTGGACAACCTGCGGCAGGATTACGTGCGCACCGCCCGCGCCAAGGGCCTGTCCGAGCGCATCGTGGTGCTGAAGCATGTGCTGCGCAACAGCCTGATCCCGGTCGTGACGGTGATCGCGCTGGGGCTGCCGGCGGTGTTCGGCGGCGCCATCATCACCGAGCAGGTGTTCAAGGTGAACGGGCTGGGGCAGCTGCTGATCCTGGCGATCAACGCCAACGACATCCCGATGGTGATGACGCTCACCTTCATCTTCGCGGTGCTGATCGTCACCTTCACCCTGATCGCCGACCTGCTCTATGGCGTGCTTGACCCGAGGATCCGCTATGACTGACCGGCTGCTGATCGAGGAAAGCGCGGTCAATGCCGCGGCGCCGGGGGCCGAGGCGCTGCCGCCGGCCGCCCCGCCGCCCGAGGCCCCGGCCCGCAGCCAGTGGCGCGACATCTGGCGGCAGTTCCGCAGCCATCGCGGCGCCATGGTGGCGCTGGTGATGTTCGTGGCAATCATCCTGTTCGTGACCGTCGGGCCGCTGGTCTGGACCATCGAGCCGACCTTCGTCGACATCCGCGCCCGCAACCAGGGCTTCAGCGCCGCGCATCCGCTGGGCACCGACCAGCTGGGCCGCGACCTGCTGGCGCGGCTGATGGCCGGCGGCCAGGTCTCGCTGGCAGTGGGGCTGACCGCCATGGCGATCGCGCTGAGCCTGGGCAGCCTGATCGGCATCAGCTCGGGCTATTTCCGCCGGCTCGACGCGCCGCTGATGCGGCTGACCGAGCTGTTCCTGGCCCTGCCGCTGCTGCCGCTGCTGCTTCTGATGGTGACGCTGTTCCGCGAGCCTTTGGGCAAGGCGATGGGCCCGGCGGGCGGCACCTTCCTGCTGATCGTCGGCGCCATCGGCGTCACCTCGTGGATGCAGACCGCGCGCATCGTGCGCGGCGAGGTGCTGGGGCTGAAGGAGCGCGAGTTCATCCTGGCGGCGAAATCCATCGGCACGCCGGCGCCGCGGATGATCCTGCGCCATGTGCTGCCGAACGTGGTCTCGCCCATCGTGGTGGCGGCGACGCTGGGTATCGCCACGGCGATTATCACCGAAAGCGCGCTGTCCTTCCTGGGGCTGGGCTTCCCGCCGGATTTCCCGACCTGGGGGCGGCTGCTCTACGACGCGGTGGACCAGATGCAGATGTATCCCTGGCGGGTAGTGCTGCCGGGGCTGCTGATCTCGCTGACGGTGCTGTCGGTCAACTATATCGGCGACGGACTGCGCGATGCCATGGACCCGCGGATCCGCAAGCGCTGAACGGCGCGGTTGCATGGGTATTTTGGGAGCAAAGAAGTCTAGAGCGCCGCGGCCAGGCGTGGCAGTTCAGCGCGCGGCAGGATCAGGAGCATCGGACCCTTGCATTCCAGGGTGACCGGGCCCGTGGCTTCGTTCGAGGTGCCGCTGCGGCCGGCCGGCGCGAAGGCGAGCCCGTCGATGGGCCATTTCAGGCCGGTCGAGCGGCCCGAGGCCGGGCCCATCGGGAAGAGCGAGACCCGGGTGCCGGGGGCGAGATCCAGGGCGAGGCGCGGGGGGGCGAGGGTGATCACGTCCTCGCCGGCGATCAGCAGGCAGGGCGGGCCGACGCGGCGGGCGAGCACGCCGAGCCCCGAGAGGAAATGGTCGTGGCGCGCGCCCGAGAAGCCCAGGGCGACGGCGAAGGGCGCGTCGAGCCGGGACAGGCATTTCTCGAAATCGGTGCTGTCCTGCTCGGCGATGGGATGCTGGTTTTCGGCCGGGATCTCGGCCCGGGCGCGGGCGGAGATGCTGTCGAAATCGCCCCAGACCGCCGCCGGCATCAGCCCGTGGCTCAGCGCCGTATCGGCGCCGCTGTCCGCGGCCACCACCACAGGGGCGAGCCGCAGCGCCTGTTGCAGATCGGCGCGGGCGACCGGCGCGCCGCCGATCAGCGTGACCGGGCGGGCGCTGGCGAACCTCATTCGCCCTTGCCGATGCCGGAGAAGACCTTGCGGAAGGGCAGCGCCCAGAGGATGCCCAGGGCGACATAGACCGCAAGCTCGATCAGGATCGGCTGGCGACCCCAACTCCGGTCCATCCAGTTCACCAGGCTCACCGCCACCACGATATAGAGCGGCAGCCCGACCAGCAGGATCACCAGCGACCAGCGTTTGCGCGTCTTGAGATCCATGTCAGCCCGCGTCAGTCCGCGAAGGGATCGGTCACGAGGATGGTATCGTCCCGCTCGGGCGAGGTCGAGAGCAGCGCGACGGGGCACTGGATCAATTCCTCGATGCGGCGGACGTATTTGATCGCATTGGCGGGCAGGTCGGCCCAGCTGCGCGCGCCCTGCGTCGAGTCCTGCCAGCCCTCCATCTCCTCGTAGACGGGTTTCGCGCGGGCCTGCAGCGCCGCGGCGGTGGGCAGGTGGTCGTAATGCCGGCCGTCCACCTGATAGCCGGTGCAGATCTTCAGCGTCCGGAAGCCGTCCAGCACGTCGAGCTTGGTCAGCGCGATGCCGTCCACGCCCGAGATGGCGCAGGTCTGGCGCACCAGCACCGCGTCGAACCAGCCGCAGCGGCGCTTGCGGCCGGTGACGGTGCCGAATTCATGGCCGCGCTCGCCCAGGCGCTGGCCGTCGGCATCGTCGAGTTCGGTCGGGAACGGGCCTTCGCCGACGCGGGTAGTATAGGCCTTGACGATGCCCAGCACGAAGCCGATGGCCGAGGGGCCGAGCCCGGTGCCGCTGGCCGCCATGCCCGACATGGTGGTCGATGAGGTCACATAGGGATAGGTGCCGAAATCGATGTCGAGCAGGCTGCCCTGCGCGCCCTCGAACAGGATGCGCTTGCCGGATTTGCGGTAGTCGTTCATCACCTTCCAGACCGGCTGGGCGTATTGCAGCAGCTTCGGCGCGATCTCCAGCAGCCTGGCGCGCAGCTCCGCCCGGTCGATGGGCGCGGCGCCGAGGCCCTGGCGCAGCGCGTCGTGATGGGCGAGCAGGCGGTCGAGGCGCGAGTCCAGCGTCTCCTCGTCGCCCAGGTCGGCGACGCGGATGCTGCGGCGGCCGACCTTGTCCTCATAGGCGGGGCCGATGCCGCGGCCGGTGGTGCCGATCTTGCTGGCCCCCGCGGCTTCCTCGCGCAGCTTGTCGAGGTCCTGGTGCAGCGGCAGGATCAGCGGGGTGTTTTCCGCGATCATCAGGTTTTCCGGCGAGATCTCGACGCCCTGGGCGGCCAGCTTGTCGATTTCGGCGAACAGCGACCAGGGGTCCAGCACCACGCCATTGCCGATGACCGCCATCTTGCCCTTGCGCACGATGCCCGAGGGCAGGAGCGACAGCTTGAAGACCTGGTTGCCGATGACCAGCGTGTGGCCGGCATTGTGGCCGCCCTGGAAGCGCGCGATCACATCGGCGCGTTCCGACAGCCAGTCGACGATCTTGCCCTTGCCCTCGTCGCCCCATTGCGCGCCGACGACCACCACATTGGCCATAGTGCTATCCCCTTGCGGTCATGAATGCCGCGGCTGGTATAATGGTCGAACCGCGCGGGGGAAAGCGCATTCCGCCCGCAGGGCGAAATGCCGGGGGACGCGGGCGGGACCGGCGTCCCGCAGGGGGGCTTGCGCTGCCGCTGCAATGCAGCATTGCAAAACAAGCCATGGCGGTCGGCATGCGGCTGCCCTAGATTTGGCGGCAGGGGAGGAAACCATTCGCCAACACCGAAAGGGTTTCCCATGGCTACCATCTCGACCAACAGTTTCTCGCCCCGGCTGCCGGCGCTGTTCGACGCCTTCCTGAAATGGCTGTCGCGCGGCACCGAGGCCTATATCGCCCGGCAGTCGCGCCGCGCCGAGATCGAGGCGCTGGAGGCGAAATCCGACGCCGAACTGGCCCGCCTGGGCATCACCCGCGACCGGATCGTGCATTACGTCTTTGCCGACCGCTTCTTCCTCTGATCCGGCAGGTCGCGGCGGCCGCCCATCGGCCGCCGCCCGACCCGCGCGACCGCGATTCAGGCGGCGCTGCGCAGCGGCCCGGGCCGGAAGGGCGTGATCGCCACATCGGCGCCGTCGAAGATGCAGAAGCTTTGCGCCGGCACTTCCAGCCAGCCGGTCTCGTCGCTCTCCAGCGGTTCCGAGACCACCGCGCGGCCGCCCCGCGTGTCGGACCAGCGGTGGAACAGGCTCGGCGCATGCTCGTCGCTGGCATAGCGCAGCGCATAGAGCCTTTGGCCATCCGAGAAGGCTGCCGTCAGCCGCACATGCGGCGCGCTGCCCCTTTGCCGGGCCAGCGCCTCGAATTGCGCGGTGGCCCGGGCCATGGCGCCGGCCGGATCGCCCTCCAGCCCCTCGCCCAGGGCCATCAGGAACAGCGCCTCGCTGTCGGTGGCGCCCTTGCGATGCGGATAAAGCTCGTCGGGGATCAGCACCTCGGCATGGCGGCGATAGGTGTCGTAGCCGCCGAACTGGCCGTTATGCATGAAGCACCATTTGCCGACGACGAAGGGATGGCAATTGTTGCGGCTGGTCGCCGTGCCGGTCGAGGCCCGCACATGCGCCAGGAACAGATGCGATTTCACCGTGGCGGTCAGGCTGCGCAGGTTGCTGTCCGACCAGGCCGGCATGATGTCGCGGTAAAGCCCGGGCTCCTCGCGCTCGCCATACCAAGCGATGCCGAAGCCGTCGGCATTGACCGGGGTGTGACAGCGCGTCGCCCCGTGGCTTTGCCGGACCAGCGAATGGCCGGGCCGGCAGATGACATCCTCAAGATAGATCGGACTGCCGACATAGGCTGCCCAGCGGCACATTATCCTGCCCCTTTCCGCGCTTTTTCCAAGGGCTAGCACGAAAAGCCTGACGAATCACCAAAAAGTCTCAGGCGGGGTTTTCTTCCACGATCACAAGGTCGCGTTCGGCCGCATCCCGTGCATGGGACAGCGCCGCCTGGTATTCGGCCGAGCGGTAGCAGGCCACCGCATCCTCGACGCTGGGGAAGCGCGCCACGACATTGCGGGCGCGCTCCTTGCCCTCGAGCTGCACGTAGCGCGAGCCGCGGGCCAGGAAGACACCGCCATGCGCGGCGATCGCCGGCCCCGCCAGCCGGGCATATTCGCCATAGGCCTCGGGGTCGGTCACGGTCACATGGGCGATCCACAAGGCGGTCATGCTTTCTCTCCGATCAGGGTTTCGACGGCCGAGATGGCGCTGTCGGCCGCGGCAAGGCTGGGCGCCCCGCCCTGGGCGCGGTCGGGACGGCCGCCGCCGCCCTTGCCGCCAAGCGCCGTGGTCGCGGCCTGCACCAGTTCGACGGCGCTGATCCGGCCGGTCAGGTCGGGGGTGACGCCCGCCGCCACCGTCGCCCTGCCCTCGGCCTCGGCCAGCACCACCACGGCGCCCGAGCCGAGCCGCGACTTCATCTCGTCGACCAGCGGGCCCAGTTCCTTGCCGGTCACGCCCTCGACGCGCCGGGCGATCAGCTTGATGCCGTTGATGTCCTTGGGCTTGTCCTCGGACCCGCCGCCCATCGCCAGCTGGCGCTTGAGCTGCGCGACCTCGTTCGCCAGCGCCTTGCGCTCATCGGCCAGGGCGCGGACCTTGTTCACCACATCGCCCGATTGCGCCTTGAGGATACCGGCGATTTCGGAAAGCTCGGCGTCCATACGGCGCAATTCGTCCATCGCGGCCTGGCCGGTCAGCGCCTCGATGCGGCGGATGCCGGCGGCCGATGCAGTTTCACTGGTCAGGGCGAACATGCCGATGTCGCCGGTGCGCGCCACATGGGTGCCGCCGCAGAGCTCCAGCGAATAGGTCCGGCCGCCGGTGCCCTTGCCCGAGCCTTCCAGCTCGCCCATCGAGACCACGCGCACCTCGTCGCCGTATTTCTCTCCGAACAGCGCCTGGGCGCCCAGGGCGCGGGCATCGTCGGGGGACATGATCCGGGTCTCGACCGGGCTGTTCTGGCGGATGAACTCGTTCACCTCGCGCTCGACCTGCGCCAGTTCCTCGGGGGTCATCGCCTTGGCATGGCTGAAATCGAAGCGCAGCCGGTCGGGCGCGTTCAGGCTGCCGCGCTGCGCGACATGCTCGCCCAGGGCGCGGCGCAGCGCCTCGTGCAGCAGATGCGTGGCCGAATGGTTGGCGCGGATGGCGCTGCGGCGGTCGTGATCGACGGAAAGCTGCGCGCCCTGGCCGCGCTGGATCGTGCCCAGCGTCACCTCGGCGATGTGGATGAAGACGCTGCCCGATTTCTTGGTGTCGGTGACGCGCGCCGCCCCGGTCTCGGTCTTGATCAGGCCGGTATCGCCGACCTGCCCGCCGGCTTCGCCGTAGAAGGGCGTCTGGTTCACCACGATCTGCACCTGCTGGCCCTCGGTCGCCGCGTCCACCGCCGCGCCGTCCTGCACCAGCGCCAGGATCTGGCCCTCGCTGATCTCGGTGTCATAGCCGAGGAATTCGGTGGCGCCGTGCTGTTCGGCGATGTCGAACCAGATCGCGGCATCCCTGGTCTCGCCCGAGCCGGCCCAGGCGGCGCGAGCCTTGGCCTTCTGCTCGGCCATGGCGGCATCGAAGCCGGCGGTATCGACCGCCCGGCCCTTTTCGCGCAGCGCGTCCTGGGTCAGGTCCAGCGGAAAGCCATAGGTGTCGTAAAGCTTGAAGGCCGCCTCGCCCGGCAGGTTCGCGCCCTCGGGCAGCTTCGCGAGCTCGTCGTCCAAGAGCCGCAAGCCGCGGTCGAGCGTCTGCTTGAAGCGGGTCTCCTCGAGGTTCAGCGTCTCCTCGATCAGTGGCTGTGCGCGGCCGAGCTCGGGATAAGCGGCGCCCATCTCGCGCACCAGCGCCGGCACCAGCCGGTACATCACCGGATCCTTGGCGCCCAGCATATGCGCATGGCGCATGGCGCGGCGCATGATGCGGCGCAGCACATAGCCTCGGCCCTCGTTCGAAGGCATCACCCCATCCGCGATCAGGAAGCTGGTCGAGCGCAGGTGATCGGCGATGACGCGATGATGCACCTTGCCGGGACCGTCCGGATCGGCGCTGGTCGCATGGGCGCTGGCCTCGATCAGCGACCGCATCAGGTCGGTGTCGTAATTGTCATGCTTGCCCTGCAGCAGCGCGCCGATCCGCTCCAGCCCCATGCCGGTGTCGATCGACTGCATGTCGAGCGCGCGCATCGAGCCGTCCTCGAACTGCTCGTTCTGCATGAAGACCAGGTTCCAGATCTCGATGAAACGGTCGCCGTCCTCATCGGCCGAGCCGGGCGGGCCGCCCCAGATCTGGTCGCCGTGGTCGTAGAAGATCTCGGTGCAGGGGCCGCAGGGGCCGGTCGGGCCCATGCGCCAGAAGTTGTCATCGGTCGGAATGCGAATGATGCGGTCGTCGCTGAGGCCCGCGACCTTCTTCCAGATGGCCGCGGCCTCGTCGTCGGTGTGATAGACGGTGACCAGCAGCTTGTCCTTCGGGATGCCGAAATCCTTGGTCAGCAGTTCCCAGGCAAAGGGGATGGCGTCGGACTTGAAATAGTCGCCGAAGCTGAAATTCCCCAGCATCTCGAAGAAGGTATGGTGGCGCGCGGTATAGCCGACATTGTCCAGGTCATTGTGCTTGCCGCCGGCGCGTACGCATTTCTGCGCGGTGGTGGCGCGCTTGTAGTCGCGGGTCTCGACGCCGGTGAACAGGTTCTTGAACTGCACCATGCCCGAATTGGTGAACATCAGCGTCGGGTCGTTGCGCGGCACCAGCGGGCTCGATTCGACGACGCGATGGCCGTTGCGTTCGAAATAGTTCAGGAAGGTTGAGCGGATCTCGTTCAAGCTGGGCATATCGGGCCTTCATGGCAAAGCGGTCTTTCCGGCCGGGACCGGGTTGTCGCCCGGTCTAGCCCCAGCCATGGCGGCTGTCCAGCAATCCCGCATGAATCCCGCATGGGCCGCGCGCCGGTCCCGGCGGCCTCCATGCGCGAATCGCGGCAGGGACGCCTTGCGCACCCCATCGAGGGTCGCGCGAGGCGCGGGGACCAGGCCCCGGGACCGGCGGCCACCGCGCGGGGCTGCCCGTGCTTCCGGGATCGAGCCCAGCATCGGGGCATCGCAACGGAAAGCCGCGCAGGCCCCGATCAATCCTCGGTCAGCGCCTCGTCGCCCTCGTCCGAAGCGCCGAAATCCAGGCCATGACTGGCGCGGATCTTGTCCTCGATCGCATAGGCCACGTCGGGGTTGTCGCGCAGATATTGCTTGGCATTCTCGCGGCCCTGGCCGATGCGCTCGTCGCCATAGGAATACCAGCTGCCCGACTTCTCGACCACGCCGGCCTTGATGCCAAGGTCGAGCAGCTCGCCGACCTTCGAGATGCCCTCGCCATACATGATGTCGAACTCGACCTGGCGGAAGGGCGGCGCGACCTTGTTCTTGACCACCTTGACCCGGGTGGTGTTGCCGACCACCTCGTCGCGGTCCTTGATCGAGCCGGTGCGGCGGATGTCGAGCCGTACCGAGGCATAGAATTTCAAGGCGTTGCCGCCGGTCGTGGTTTCGGGGTTGCCGAACATCACCCCGATCTTCATGCGGATCTGGTTGATGAAGATCACCATGCAGTTGCTGCGCCCGATGCTGGCGGTCAGCTTGCGCATCGCCTGGCTCATCAGCCGGGCCTGGCTGCCCATCTGCATGTCGCCCATGTCGCCCTCGATCTCGGACTTCGGCGTCAGCGCCGCCACCGAATCGACCACGACCAGGCTGACCGCGCCCGAGCGCACCAGCGTATCCACGATCTCCAGCGCCTGTTCGCCGGTGTCGGGCTGGCTGATCAGCAGCTCGTCCAGGTTCACGCCCAGCTTCTTGGCATATTGCGGGTCCAGCGCATGTTCGGCATCGACGAAGGCACAGACGCCGCCCTTCTTCTGCTCCTCGGCCACGACATGCAGCGTCAGCGTGGTCTTGCCCGAGCTTTCCGGGCCGAAGATCTCGATGATCCGGCCCTTGGGCAGGCCGCCGATCCCCAGGGCGATGTCGAGCCCCAGCGAGCCGGTCGAGGTCGCCTCGATCTCGGCCACCGGGCTGTCGGCGCCCAGCTTCATGATCGAGCCCTTGCCGAACTGCCGTTCGATCTGGGCCAGGGCGCTGTCCAGCGCCTTCTGCTTGTCTGCGGATCGCTTGTCGTTCATGTCGAAAAGTGTTGCCCCTGCCATGCGGTCCTCATGCTTATTTCACACCCCGCCACCCGGGGCAATCAGCGCCCGCCCGCCATTTTGTTCACGGGTTGTTCCTATCTGCGCCCTCCGGCGCAAAATTGCAAGTCCTGCTTCGCGAATCGGTCAGGGCCGTGCCCTTCCCCACGCCAGATTGCCGACGAAGGATTAAGAAATGGTTTACAGCCGCAGGGCGAATGGCTAATCCACCGGCGTGCCGCAACGGCTTGAAGAGTCGGGAATGCTGATATTCTGGGAAAGACGTCTGGTCTTCCTCGCCACGCCGAAAGCCGGGTCCACCGCCATCGAATCCGCGCTCGAACCGCTGGCCGAACTGGCGGTCAGGCGCCCGGCGGCGCTGAAACATGCCGACCTGCGCAGCTATCGCCGCCATGTCGAGCCCTGGCTGCATTCGGCCACCGGCGACCGTTTCACCACCGTAGCACTGATGCGCGAGCCGCTGGGCTGGCTGCGCAGTTGGTATCGCTTTCGCCTGCGCGACGACGGCGAGGCGCCCGAACATGTCATGCAGGGCGTCAGCTTCGCCGATTTCGCCCGGGCCTATGCCGATCCCGAGGGTCCGCAGATCGCCCGGGTGGGCAGCCAGGCCGATTTCCTGACCCAGGCCGGGGACCGGGTGGACCGCATCTTCCGCTATGAGGACATGGAGGCCTTCACGCATTTCCTCGAGGACCGGCTGGATTGCGCCATCAGCCTGCCCCGCGTCAACGTGCCGCCGGCCGTGGATGTCAGCCTGAGCCCCGAACAGGAAACGCGCCTGCGCGGCGTGATGGAGCGCGACTTCCGGCTTTATGACACGCTCTGACCGCCGTCCAGGCAAGCCCCACCCCTAGCGCTCGGCCCGTTCCAGCTGCCGCGTCACCAGCGCCGTCAGGTCCGAAAGCGAGAAGGGCTTCGGCAGGAAGGCCGCATCCGGGACCGGCGGCCGCCCTTCCGAGAAGATGTCCTCGGCATAGCCCGACATGAAGATCACCCGGGTATCCGGCCTATCGCGCAGCGCGGTGCACACCCAGGCGGGACCATCCATGCCAGGCATCACCACATCGGTCACGAAGACGTCCACCACCAGGCGCTGATCGGCCAGCAGCGACAGCGCATCCTCGGCGCAGGCAGCCTCGAGCACGTTGAATCCCTGCAGCTTCAGCGCCCGGCTGGCGAAGGCGCGGACCGGGGCCTCGTCCTCGACCAGAAGAACGGTGGCCTCGAGCTCGCGCCGGGCGCGGATCGCGCTGCCGGCCGCGGACGGTTCGGGCGCCTCGGTCACCGCGTCCCGGTCATGCGCGGGGAAGAACAGCGAAAAGCAGCTGCCCTCGCCGGGGGTGCTGTCGCAGAAGATGTAGCCGCCGGTCTGCTTGACGATGCCATAGGCGGTCGAGAGGCCCAGGCCAGTCCCCTCGCCGGTGCGCTTGGTGGTGAAGAAGGGCTCGAAGATCTTGGCCAGGTCGTCGGCGGCGATGCCGCATCCCTGGTCGCGGACCTGCACGCGCACGTAGTCCCCGGCCGGCAGGGTGGCACGACCGAAGGCGGCCGGACTCTCCAGCCGGACATTGTCGGTGCAGATGGTGATGTCGCCACCATCCGGCATGGCATCGCGGGCATTCACCACCAGGTTCATGATCACCTGCTCGAGCTGGCGGCGGTCGGCGCGGATCATCCGCAGCGACGGGTCGTGGTCGAAGGTCAGCACGATCCGCTCGCCCACCAGGCGGTTCAGCAGATGCGTCAGGTCCGACAGCGTGTCGCGCAGGTCCATGATCTGCGGCTTCAGCGTCTGCTTGCGCGAAAAGGCCAGCAATTGCCGCACCAGCGCCGCGGCGCGATTGGCATTCTGGCTGATCTGGTCCAGATCGGCGTAATCGGGATCGCCCTTGTCGTGGCGTAGCATCAGCAGGTCGCAATGCCCGGTGATCGCCGTCAGCAGATTGTTGAAATCATGGGCGATTCCGCCAGCCAGCTGGCCGATCGCCTGCATCTTCTGGCTTTGCACGAACTGCGCCTCGAGCGTCTTCAGCGCGCTGGCATCGGACAGCACCGCGGTGACGCAATCGTCCCGCCCGCGGGTCAGCGAGACCTGCACGAAACGCTCGGGCCCCTCGGCCCTGACATGCAGCACCTCGGTGCCGCCCAGGGTGCGGCCGGCACAGACATCGGCGACCCAGTCGCCCAGTTCGCGGCCCAGCCCGTCGAGCAGGCCCGAGAGGTTCTGGCCGGCGACCTCGCCGCCCAGCAACTGGCAGGCGGCGGCATTGGCCCGCTGGATCCCGGCCGCGGGATCCAGCACCAGCACCGCCACCGGCAGCAGGTCGAAATCGTCGCCGCCGGTCCGGGGCGCGGCCTGCGGCGGCGCCGGGCGCTCGGCCGCGGCCGCCTGCCAGAGCTGCACCGCC
>NZ_JAEHFP010000220.1 GCF_016446475.1 Paracoccus binzhouensis
CAGCGCCGCAACAGCCGCAGCCGCAGCCGCAGCCGCCGGGACAGCCGCCGGGACAGCAGCAGCGGCAACCGCCCCATCCGCAGCAGGCCCATCCGCAGCAAGCCCACGCGCAGCAGCCCCTGCCCGCCCGGCCCCAGGGCCCCGGGCAGGCGCCGCGGCCGATGCAGGCCAACCACCAGCCACCCGCCATGCGCCCGCAATCCCAGCCGATCCCGGTGCGGCCGATGGGTCAGGCCGTGGCCCAGCCCGCCCCCCGGCCGATGCCGGCCGTGCCGCCGACGGCGGTGCAACCCATCCGGCCGCCGGTCGGCCTGGCCCAGCCGCGGCGGCGGCACTGGCTGCTGCTGGCCTCGTTCCTGCTGCTGGTGGCGCTGCCGACGGCGCTCTGGGCCTGGTATCTCTGGGCGCGGGCCAGCGACCAATATGTCTCGACCGTGGGCTTTTCGGTCCGCAAGGAACAGTCGGTGCCCTCGATCGACCTGCTGGGCGGGCTGTCCTCCTTCGCGGGCAGCGGCGGCGGCAGCGCCTCGGATACCGACATCCTCTACGAATACATCCGCAGCCAGGACATGGTCGAGAGGATCGACGCCGAGCTTGACCTGCGCACCCGCTTCTCGCGCGACTGGCCGCATGACTTCGTCTTCGCCTTCGACCCCGAGGGGCATATCGAGGATCTGACCGAATACTGGCAGCGCCAGGTCAAGGTGCTTTACGACAGCTCGACGGCGCTGATCACGCTGAATGTCAGCGCCTTCACCCCCGAGGACGCGCAGCAGATCGCCGCGGCGGTGTTCACGCAAAGCTCGGACAAGATCAACGAGCTGTCGGCCATCGCCCAGGACGACGCGACCCGGCTTGCCAAGCAGGAACTGGACAAGGCCCGCGAGGAACTGACCGCGACCCGCCAGGCCATGACCGCCTTTCGCATGAGGTCGCAGATCGTCGATCCCGAGGCCGACCTGGCCGGGCAGATGGGCGTGCTGAGCGGCCTGCAGGCCCAGCTGGCCGAGGCGCTGGTCGCCCATGACCTGCTGATCGAGAACGCCCAGCCCACCGACCACCGCGTCATCCAGTCGCAGCAGAAGATCGACGCGCTGCGCCGGCTGATCGACGCCGAGCGCAGCAAGTTCGGCGCCGAGGGCCAGGGTCCGGCGGGCGAGAGCTATGCCCAGCTGATGGCCGAATACGAAAAGCTGGCGGTGGACCGCGAATTCGCCGAGGGCGCCTATCGCACCGCCCGCATCGCCTATGAAACCGCCCTGGCCGAGGCGCAGCGCCAGTCGCGCTACCTGGCCGCGCATATCGAGCCCAAGGTGGCGCAAAGCTCGACCGAGCCGAACCGGCCTTGGCTGCTGCTGATGGTGGCGGGCATGCTGCTGACCGGCTGGTCCATCCTTGTCCTGATCTATTACAGCATCCGCGACCGCGGCTGAGCGATGATCTGGCTGCAGAATCTGACCAAGGCTTACCGGCTGAAGGGCCGGCAGACCGTGGTGGCCGACAATATCAACGCGGTGTTCCCCACCGGCGTCTCGGTGGCGCTGCTGGGCCGCAACGGCGCCGGCAAGTCGACGCTGCTGCGCATGATCGCCGGCACCGTCTCGCCCAGTTCGGGGCGGGTGCTGTCGGATGGCACCATCTCGTGGCCGGTCGGCTTCATGGGCAGCTTCCATGGCGAGCTGACCGGGGCGCAGAACGTGCGCTTCGTCGCCCGGATCTACGGCGTCGATACCGACGAGCTGGTCGATTACGTCGAGGATTTCGCCGAGCTCGGCCAGCATTACCACCAGCCCTTCGCCAGCTATTCCTCGGGGATGCGCTCGCGGCTGGCGATGGGAACTAGCATGGGCATCCATTTCGACACCTACCTGGTGGACGAGGTGACCAGCGTCGGCGACGCGGATTTCCGCGCCAAGTCGCAGCGGGTGTTCAACGACCGCATGGCCAGCTCCGGGGCGATCGTGGTCAGCCACTCGATGCCGATGATCCGCAACATGTGCCAGATGGGCGCGGTATTGGACCGCGGCCATCTGACGGTCTTCGAGGATCTCAACGAGGCCATCGCCTATCACGAGGCCATCCTGCGCGTCCCGCCCGCCGTGCCGGGCGACTAGGTCATGTTGACAAATGGCGAAGCCAGAGCCTGATGCAGGCGATGTCGATGAAGCCGAGGAAACTGTCTGCGGTTTTGTCGTAG
>NZ_JAEHFP010000221.1 GCF_016446475.1 Paracoccus binzhouensis
CGCCAGCCTCCACAAGCTGGCACTCTATGAATCACCGCAAGTGACTCTTGGGAATCCTGAAAATACACTTCTGCCAAAGTAGTGCTAGTGTGACCACCGCTTTTTCGGGATGGGTGCGGCTGTTAACGTGCGGGCCATGCTCTTTGACCGACAGCGCGCCGCGACCCTTGCCGACCAAGCGGGAAATCGTGCCTGTCAGCCCAAATTCGAGCGCATCGACAATGCCACTTTTGCCAGTGCCGTTCGGGCCGCACACTGCAAAGTTCGCACTGCCAAGATCAACATTCAGGTCACGGATTCCCCGGAACTCTTTAATCAGGATGCGATCAACGGTGATCATGAGTCGTCGCCGAATATCGCCTGATTCAATGCAGCTTCGTTTACTGTATCTCCATCGAGCAAGACGGGTTTCAGGCGCGTGGCCACTTCGACCAGCGCTTCGTCTTCCCCAACCGCGGTTATGAACATCGATAGCACGCGGTTGGCGACCGATTGTTCAGGTGTCTGCTGTTTGTCCTCATCCATGATTCAATTCTTCACTATAGTGCCATCCATGCAAGTCGAAATCTGGTTATTAGAAGGTCGACTGGTGGCGACGGGCTGGGTGTGAGGTCAGCGACCGCGCGCCTTGCTTCTCGAGACCCAGTTTGCGCCACCGTAGGTAACGGCGAATATCAGCACCTCAGCGGCTTCGTCGTCCACCACGAACGCGATGACAGCTTTCCGCCCGGCAGGGATGGCCCGAAGTCCGGGGGCGATCTCATCGCGGATGCTTCCCTTTGCGGCGTGTCCCTTAGGGTGGCGACGGCCGCCTCGATCTCGGCCAACTTCTGCGCCGCGATATCCGGTTCGTCACGATCAACGATCCACTGCGCGATGGCGTCAAGGTTATGCGCGACGGGAGGGTGGAAACGGAGGCGGAAGGTCAGGCTGCACGCGCAGCCTCGATGGAGGCGCGGACGGAGGCGAAGGCATCGTCTTGTTCGATGAACGCATCACGCGGCGTTTCCATGCGGGCACGGATTTCCTGCGCGAGAGCCTCGAGGGCCACGGCGCGGTCTTCCTCATCCTGCATCATCTGCTCGAGCGCGGCCGCGACGGCGGCACTCTGCGTGGCGAAGACGCCCTGCGCCACCTTTTCCGAAAGGAGCCGATGATGGCGGTCGGTGAAGCTGAGGGTATTCTTGACGATCATCTGCTTCTCCAGTGGTCGGACCAAGCTATACACCGCTTTTCGGCGCTGCTCGGAGTCTAAAGCGATCCAGGAGCAGCTCCTTTACGAAGTGCCACGCGCAATCGCTTGTCGTCGTATTCATTTTTGCGTAACTTGAACACAAATAGACGGAGGCGAGCATGTCCCAGACCACGACGATGACGGTCCGCATCAGCGGCGCACTAAGCGAGTTCGTTGCGTCGAACGTGGGCGAGCACGGGTCCTACGAGAACATCAGCGAGTATGTGCGCGACCTGATCCGCCGCGACAAGGAGCGGGTGGAGCGTGAGGCGTTCGAGCGCCTGAAGGCGGAACTGACACGGTCCTTTGCGGCGCCGGAGGACAGCTACCGCCCGCTGAGCGCGGCCGAGGTGATCGCGCGGAACCGGGGCTGACAAGGTGGCCGTCGGCATCCGGGAAGCGGCGTCACTGCAGCTGGACGAGATCTACCGCTACACGCGCGACCGCTTGGGTGTGGACCAGGCGGACCGCTACATCACTGATCTGTGCGCCACGTTCGACCGCATCGAAGGGGGCGGAGTTGAATCACGCCCCATTCCGGCGGAATTCGGGGTCGATGGCTTCTACTTTCGGCACGTGCATCATTTCGTGTACTGGCGGCGGCTGGCGAACGGGGACGTCGGCATCGTGACGATCCTGCACGAGCGGATGCATCAGATGGACCGGTTCCGGGATGACCGCGGCGGGTGATCGCCAGCGCCCGGAACGTAAAAAGCCCCCGTGTAGGGGGCCTCGTGTAACGTTGAGTTGTTGTTGAGGTGTTTGCGTTTGCTTATACACAAGCGAAACGCTCAACATTTAACTCTTTGGTTTTACGTAAGATTTTGGTTGCGGGGGCAGGATTTGAACCTGCGGCCTTCAGGTTATGAGCCTGACGAGCTACCGGGCTGCTCTACCCCGCGGCAGGGCGTTT
>NZ_JAEHFP010000222.1 GCF_016446475.1 Paracoccus binzhouensis
GCCGTTTCAGACCTTCGCGGAACTCGCGGCATAAGTCTGTCCAGTAGAACGCCGATTCCAGCCTACCGTGTCATTTGCGACAGAACCCACCGGCCAGCAGGGAAAGCACCCAAGAGAACACTCCATCTGTGACTGGCCGCACGAAAGGCACGAGGATGATTGCTACGGCGCAGCAAAGGACGAACGCGGCCCAAAGCTCCCAACGCTTCGGCGGAATATGCTGATGCTCGTGTCTTTCCATTGGCGTCGTCCTTCAGACTAATAGTCCCACGGATTGATAACCTCGATCCGCATAGCTTCAAATGGTCCCGTGTCGCGGGTCGCGATCTTCGCCGCTCTTTGTGCCGCGACAATCGCGCCGATCTGCCCATCAGCATGACCAATCGTGATCCCGCGTTCCCGTGCAGCCGAAACGCGCGACGCATAGAACTGGGAGGCGGTCACATCATAAGGAAGAACGCGGCCATAGAAGTCGTCCTGCAACATGGCTTCGATGGTGCCGAACAACCGTGCCCTGCGGTCTCCGACCGGCAGGATGAGCGCACCGAACAGCAGTTCTTCCGCCGTGATGGCGGTCATAAAGAGGTCGCCCGGCTCTTGGGCATCGAGCCAGGCCATGACGCGCTCATTCGGTTGCGGTTTCTGGACCTCGGAAACAACATTCGTGTCGAGGACGATCACGAGAAGTCCGCCGCGCGGCCGGGGGTCTTGTCGCGCTTCAGGTCCAGCTCATCCCCGATCACGCCCATGCTCTGGAACCGCGAGCGAAGCTGCTGGCCGAAGCCGCCCGTGTGCTTGGCGACATAAGAGTTGACCAAAATGGCGCGAGCTTCCGCCTCGATGCTGCGATTGTTGCTGACTGCCTGTTGCCGCAGATGGTCGTGGACCTCATCCGGCAGATTGCGAATTGTCATGTTCCCCATCGGTAAATCCTACGATAGCAAGTTCCAAATCATGCTATCATGTTCTGTGTGATGGCACAAATTTAAAAGTGATGGCATGTGGTGCTGTCCCTCAGTCTGGAGATGGTGCGACGTATCTGCCGCGCAGCGGCGGCCCGGCGCGGCCTTAGCGCCGCCCGCTGTCCTGGTGCCGGCCCGCCGGCGCCAGGGCTGCGGGAACCAGGACAACACCAGGGGAAAGAAAGACCCCGCCGAAGCGGGGCCAGTTACCTTCGTCGCTGAAGGGCAGAAACTGAAATTCAGGGCAAGCGATAGTCCAGCAGCCAGGACGGGCCATGCGAGTTGCGCAACTGGCGCAGCTCGGGCCGCTCGTCCGGTGCGCCGGATTTCAGCCAATCGGCAAGCAGGCGGCTTTTCCACCGCTTCCCGTGGCGATCACGATAGGCGCGAAGGGCGGCTTTTTGGTCTTCGGTCGGATCGGGATATGCCATATCGAGCGGGTTCATGTCAGGGCCTCCACAAGAGCGAGGTAGGGGGCGAGCGTCCCGCCCCCCGTATCGGCATCAGAAGCAATCCGGCACCCAAGCGTCGATCCGGGTCTTTGCTTCCGCTGTGATGCGCCATGCCTTCTGATACTCGGCATCGCTGAACAGCCGTTCCATGCAGCGGGCCTTTTCCGCTTTTTTCTGCGCTTTATGCGCCTTGAAGCCGTTGCCCTCGGGATCACAGCCGGTTAGTTCCAGATGCAGGCTGTCCAGATATTCGGCGCTGACGCGGTTGAAAAAGTTCTCGGCGGTTGGTGTCCAGACCTTGCGGATGCTGGCCCCGCTGTCGGCCTCGATTAACGCGAAGAAATCGGCATCGCCTGCACCATAGGGCAGGGTTCGCGCCAGCCCCTCGACCAGTGCGGCATTGCGGGCCTTCTTGCCTGCCGCCGTGAAGTCGCGGAAGGCTTGGGCCAGATCCTCGATGCGCAACTCCGGGCGGCTCCATGCCTCATGCCCTGCCGGGGGATGGGCCAACCGGTCGGACCATTCCAGACCTTCCGTCTTGCTCGGGCAGTTGTTGGGGCGTCCCGGCAACAGGTCAAAGACGCGGTTCTGTCGCAAAGCTTCTTGGCCCTCGCGATTTCCCTGTCGGTCGCCTATATATTTTTCCTTCCAGAAGCTGCGCAGGTGAGGGC
>NZ_JAEHFP010000223.1 GCF_016446475.1 Paracoccus binzhouensis
GGGCGATGCCGCCGCCGGGCCGGGCGCCCAGGCCGCCGCGCAGGCCGAATTTGCCCTGCTGGCCGGCCGCGCCGCGCGCTTTGCCGGCCGGCCCTGCCTGCTGTTCCAGCTGGGCGATCCGCGGCACATCCGCGTCTTCGGCACCGACAGCCTGTTTGGCGGCGCGCTCGGGGCGATCGGGCTGCGCAATGCCTGGGCGGCGCGCACCAGCTTTGCCTTCGCCGCCCCGGTGCCGCTGGAGAAGCTGGCCGAATATCCCGAGGCGCGGCTGGTCGTCATCGGCCGCATCCCGCCCCAGGCCGAACGCGGGCTGGGCTCGGCGGCGCTGTGGAACAGCCTGCCGCCGGTCCGGTCCGGGCGCGTCCACCGGCTGCCAGAGCTGCGGCCCTTTGCCGGCATCCCCTCGGCGCTGCGCTTCGCGCATGAGCTGGTCGCGGCGCTGGAGGCCCGGGCATGAGCCGCGCGGTCCTGGCCGCGGGGACGGGGCTGGCGGCGCTGGCGCTGTGGGGCATCGCGGCGCTGTCGGCCTTGCCGCCGGGCGACTGGCCGGCCCTGCCGTGGCGGCCCGCCGACATGACGGTCGGGCAGATCCTGCTGGCCTATGGGCTGATGCCGCGCGGGGTGCTGGCCCTGCTGGCGGGCGCGGCGCTGGGCCTGGCCGGGGCGCTGATGCAGGCGGTGCTGCGCAACCCGCTGGCCGATCCGACGACGCTGGGCACGGCCCCGGGCGCGCAGCTGGCCATCGTGGCGGCGACGATCTTCGCGCCGCATTGGCTGGTGGCGGGTAACCTGCCGATCGCGCTGGCCGGGGCCGGGGCGGCCACCGCCCTGGTCATGGCGCTGGGCGCGCGGCGGGGCTTCGCGCCGGTGACGGTGACCATCGCCGGGATGCTGGTCGGGCTGATGGCCTCGGCCGTGGCGACCGCGATGACGCTGGCGCAGGGGCATTACCTGCTGTCGCTGGTGATGTGGAACGGCGGCTCCATGGCACAGGTGGACTGGTCGGCCAGTTGCCACCTGGCGCTGGCGTTGGTTCCTGCGCTGCTGCTGGCGGCCGGGCTGGCGCGGCCGCTGATGGTCATGTCGCTGGGCCCCGAGGGCGCGCACGGCCTGGGCCTGCGGCTGGCGCCGCTGCGCTTCGCCACCTTGCTGCTGGCGGTCGCCCTGTCGGCCCTGGTCTCGGCCGAGATCGGCCTGGTCGGCTTCGTCGGGCTGGCCGCGCCGGCCATCGTCCGCAGCCTGGGTGCGCGGACGCTGCTGCAGCGGCTGATGTGGGCGCCGCTGGCCGGGGCGCTGGTGCTGTCGCTGGCCGACGGCCTGCTGCTGGTTCTGGCGGCAGCAGGCGGTCCCAGTCTGCCCACCGGCGCGCTGACCGGGCTGATCGGGGGGCCGCTGCTGATCTGGCTGCTGCCCCGGATGAAGGCGCAGGTGCCCCAGCAGGCCGAGGACGGCGACCGCCGCAGCCACCGCGCCGCCCGGCCCGGGCGGCTGCTGGCCGTGCTGGCTGCGGCCTGCCTGCTGCTGGCCGTGCTGACCCTGTTCGGCGGCCGCGGCCCGGAGGGCTGGGGCTTCATTCCCCCGCAGCTGCGCGAGACCTTCCTGCCGCTGCGCGCCACCGCGATCCTGGCCGCCGCCTCGGCCGGTGCCCTGCTGGCGGGGGCCGGGGCGATCCTGCAGCGGCTGACCGCCAACCCGATGGCGGCGCCCGAGGTGCTGGGCGTGACCGGGGGCGCCTCGCTGGGCTATGCGGTCACGGTCCTGGCGCTGGGCGATGCCGGGCCGCTGATGCTGGCGCTGGGAACCTCGGCCGGCGGTGCCCTGGCGCTGGCGGGGCTGGCGGGCTATGCGCTGCGCGCCGATTTGGCGCCGGCGCGGCTGCTGCTGGCGGGGCTGGCCATCGGCGCGCTGGCCTCGGCGGTGCTGGGCGCGATCATGGCCTCGGACGACCGCACGGCCTGGGTGATCCTGGGCTGGCTGGCGGGCAGCGCCGCGCAGGTCTCGCCCCTGGGCGCCGCGGCGCTGGCCGGGCTGGCGCTGGCGCTG
>NZ_JAEHFP010000224.1 GCF_016446475.1 Paracoccus binzhouensis
AAGCCCACCGCCGCCACGCCGGCCGCGCTGCCCCGGCCCGCCAATCTCAACCGCCGGCCGTGGATCGCGGCGGCGGCCTCGGCCGCCGTGGTGGCCATCGGCATCGGCTGGTGGCAATGGCCCGAGCCTGTGCCCGCGGGTCTTGCCGAGGCGGAACTGGCGGCGCTGGAAAGCCTCGCCTCGGGGGAGGTGCAGCCGCTGGCGGATGGCGGCGAACTGGCGATGATCGCCTCGTTTCGGGCCGCGAATGGCGAGCTTTGCCGCGAATACGAGACCGCGCGGGGCGATGCGCAGCGCATCGTCCTGGCCTGCCGCGGCGCTGCCGGCTGGCAGCAGCGGTTTGCCGCCACTGCGACCGATGCGGGTGCCGACTACCGCCCCGCCTCGGGCGAGGGCTCGATCGACGCGGCGCTGGCGGCGATCGGCGCCGGCCAGCCGATGACCCCCGAGGAAGAGGCGCAGGCGCTGAGGGAATAGATCCGGCGCGGCGTCGTAATCCTGTCGCGAAACCGCAACAGGAGAACCGCGATGACCGCCCGAACGCTTGCACAGATCCCCGCCCTGCCGCTGCCCCGCCGGCGCCATGTCGTGCTGGCGGCGCTGGCCGGGCTGATCGTCGCCGCCGCCTGCCTGCCCGGCGCCCTGGCGCAGCCGCCGCGCGTCGCGCTGGCCGTCTCGGCGCTGGCGATCCTGGGCTGGGTCGGCACGCGCATCCCCGAATCGCTGGTGGCGCTGGCCGCTGTGCTGGCGCTGATGCTGGGCGGGGTGCTGAGCGAGGCGCAGCTTTTCGCCGCGCTCGGCAACGAGCTGATCTGGCTGCTGCTCTCGGCCTTCGTGATCGCCGCAGTGGCCAAGGAGGCCGGGCTGACCGAGCGGCTGGTGGCGCCGCTGCTGCGCCGGGGCATGCGCTTCGCACCCTTCGCGCTGGTGCTGACCCTGGCGATTGCGGCCACGGCCTTCGTGCTGCCCTCGACCTCGGGCCGGGCGGCCTTGCTGCTGCCGGTCTTTGCCGCCATCGCTGCCGTGCTGCCCGATCCGCGGCTGGCCCGGCCGCTGGCGCTGCTGTTTCCCACGGTGATCCTGCTGTCTGCCGGCGCCTCGCTGATCGGGGCCGGGGCGCATCTGCTGGCGGTCGAGGCGATCCGCAGCGCCACCGGGCTGCATCTGGGCTATCTCGGCTGGGCGGCGCTCGGCCTGCCGTTCTCGCTGGCGGCAAGCCTGGCGGGCGCGGCGCTGATCCTGTGGCTGTTCGTGCCGCGTTCGGCGCTGATGGCGCCGCTGCCGCGGATCGAGACGCCGTGGCCGGATGCCGCCACCCGCCGCCGCCAGAGCCGCATCGGCGCGGTGCTGGCGCTGGTCGTGGTGCTGTGGCTGACGGCGGACCTGCACGGCATCGGCATGGCGCTGGTGGCGCTGGCCGGGGCGCTGCTGCTGCTGACGCCGCCCTTCACCCGCCGCAAGCCCAAGGAGATCTTTCGCACCGTGGATGTCGAGCTGCTGCTCTACATGGCCGCCACGGTGCTGATCGCCCAGGCGATGACCGCAACCGGCGCCGACCGCTGGCTGGCCGGCCATGCGCTGGCTGCGCTGCCGCCGGACCTGGCCGGCAGCCTGCCGGCGGTCGCGGGGCTGCTGGCCGTAGTGGCAGTCGCGGCGCATCTGGCGATCACCTCGCGTTCGGCCCGCGCGGCGGTGCTGATCCCGGCGGTGGCGCTGCCGCTGGCCGGGCTGGGGCATGATCCGGCGTTGCTGATTCTGGTCGCGGTCATGGGCACCGGGTTTTGCCAAAGCATGATGGCTTCGGCCAAGCCGGTGGCGATCTTCGGCAATGCCGAGGGCGCGGGTTTCGTCCAGGCCGACTTGATGCGGCTGGCGCTGCCGCTGGCGCCGCTGGTTGCCGCGCTGCTGATCGGCTTTGCGCTGCTGGTCTGGCCGGCGCAGCTGCGGATGATGCGGGCCGAGGCGCCGCCGCGCCCCGTCCCCGCGGCCACGCTGGTCGCCCCCGCCGTGGCGCTGAACCCGCCGCCGGCCCCTGCCGCCGT
>NZ_JAEHFP010000225.1 GCF_016446475.1 Paracoccus binzhouensis
CCCATGCGCGGGCAGCGCCGCGCCCTCGGCGGCGCGCAGGCAGCGGTCGAGCCGCCCGGCCGCGCCGCGTCCGCCGCCGTGGAAACAGGGCAGCGCCCCGTCGGCATGGCGCAGGGTGCGCAGGATGGGCGCGATGCCGGCGATCATGGCCGGCAGCTCGGGCGGCGAATCGTGACCGGCCTCCTCGGCGACCTCCTGCGCCCAGACCAGCAGCGCCATGGCCTCCAGCAGCGCCTCGGGCGAGCGCGCCTCGGACAGGGTGTCGATGCCCATGGCGTCGGCTTCCTCGGCCAGGGCGATCAGCGCCGGCGCAGCCATGGCCTGGCGGTCGCGCAGCGACATGGCGCCGATGGCGAGCCCGGCCAGCGCCTCGAGCCGGCACAGCCCGTCCTCGCTGTCATACCAACTGTCGCGCAGTTGGGTCAGGTGCTGGTCCAGGGCGCGGAAATAGGGGCCGGCCCCGTCGCGGTCGAGGCCCGGCAGGATCATCCCGGCATGGAAGATCCAGCGCAGCACCCGCCGGCCGGTGACCTCGGGCGCCCATTCCAGCGCGCCGGCCACCGGCCGAGGGTGGCGGCGCAGCCAGCGCAGGACATGGTCCTGGGCGATGGCGCGGGCCCGCGGCGTGCCGACGGCGGCCAGGTCGTCGAGCCAGCCGAAACCGTGCAGCTCGGCCGCCACGGTCGGCGGCAGGTCGGCGGCGAAGAAATCGCCCGACAGGGTGATGCCGCCCAGATGCAGCGCGCCGTCGACGATCTGCTCGCCGCGACCGGGATGGCCGATGGCCTTGGGTTCGGGGCGGCGCAGAAAGCCCCTGGGCGCGACGGTGCTATCGGTCATGGGCAACGCATTCACTAGGACGGCGCAACCTTATGTCCGCCCGGCGGTTTTCCGCAAGCGCGCGATGAAGAACCCGTCCATACCGCCGCGTTCCGGCCACAGGTCCGGGCGCAGCCGCAGCCCGCCCTGCGGGGTGATCCAGCCCGGCTCGATCCCCGCGGCCTGCGGCGGCTCGACCACCAGGCCGGGATGGCGGGCCAGCGCGGCGGCCAGCTGGTCCTCGCCCTCGGCCGGCAAGAGCGAGCAGGTGGCATAGACCAGCCGGCCGCCGGGCTTCAGCAATTCCAGCGCGTGGTCGAGCAGCCGCGCCTGCAATCCGGTCAGTTCGGCCAGGCCGGCGCCGTCGCGGATGCGCGGCAGTTCCGGGTGGCGGCGGATGGTGCCGGTGGCCGAGCAGGGCGCGTCCAGCAGCACCGCGTCCAGCGGCTGGTCGGGCCGCCAGTCCAGCGCATCCGCCGCGACCAGCCGGGCCGAGAGCCGGCAGCGGGCGAGGTTCTCGGCCACGCGGGCCAGGCGCGGCTCGGAAATGTCCAGCGCCGTGACCTCGGCCCCGGCGGCGGCGAGCTGCAGCGTCTTGCCGCCCGGCGCGGCGCAAAGATCGGCGATGCGCTCGCCCGGCCGGGGGTCGAGCAGCCGCGCCGCCAGCGCCGCGGCGGCGTCCTGCACCCACCAATCACCCGCCTCATAGCCCGGCAGGGCCGAGATCTGGGTGCCCGCGGGCAGCCGGTGCGAGCCGGTGGGCAGCGCCTCGCCCGGGCAATCGGCGCCCTTCGGCGTCAGGTCGAGCGGCGCGCCGGCCTCATGCGCGGCCTCGATGGCGCGGGCGACCTCCTCGCCCCAGGCGGCGACGATGGGACCGCGCAGCCAGGCCGGCAGCTTCTGCGGCGCAAGCCGCGCCCAGGGCTCGGCCGCGCCCGCCACCTTGCGTAGCACCGCGTTCACCATGCCGGCCGCGGCCTGGCCCTTTTGCCCCGAGGCCCGGGCCAGCGCCACGGCGGCATTGACCGCGCCATGCGGCGCCTCGGCCAACGCCAGCATCTCGACGGTGGCGAGGCGCAGGATGCGCATGATCTCGGGACGCGGGCGGCGGGCCAGCATCGGCGCCAGCAGCAGGTCGCAGCGGCCCTCGCGCCGCAGCACCTCGAGCGCCAGGCGCCGGGCGCGGGCGCGGTCGGGGGGCGGCAG
>NZ_JAEHFP010000226.1 GCF_016446475.1 Paracoccus binzhouensis
CGCTGGCCCGCCGGCTGCTGCCCGCGGGCCATGGCTGCGCGGTGCTGCCGCTGGCGGCCGAGCCCGCGCCGCTTTTGCCCGAAGAGGCCAAGGCCATCGCCCGCGCCGTCCCGAAGCGGCGGCGCGAATTCGCCTTGGGGCGCATGGCGCTGCGGGCGGCGATCCGGCAGGCTGGGCACGACCTGCCGGCGGATCGGCCCATCCCGGTGCGTCCCGACCGCCGGCCCGACCTGCCGCCGGGTATCCGCGCCAGCCTGTCGCATGGCGGCGATTACTGCATCGCCATCGCCGCCCCACCCGGCGGGGCCAGTATCGGCATTGATCTGGAGCCTTGCGACCGCGCGCTTCCCGAAGGGCTGGCCGAGACCATCATGCCCTTTCGCCTGAACGGAGCGGGTGATGCGTTGCTGGCCTTTTGCGCCAAAGAGGCGATGTTCAAGGCGCAATATCCGCTGACCGGGCGGATGCTGGATTTCCGCGAGGTGCCGGTGGTGGTCGGCGCCGAGCGGTTCCGCGCCTGCATGGGCGACCGGCTGATCGGCGGGCGCTGGGGGCAGGCGGCCGGCTATTGGCTGGCGGTCAGCCTGTGGCGCGGCTGAACAGCGCCGCCAGCCGCCGGGCGGATTCGCGGATGTCGTGGCGTCGGGTCACGCGGGCGCGGGCCGAGGCGCCCATGCGTTCCAGCATCGCGTGGTCGGTTTCGGCGGCTTGCAGCATGGTTTCGGCCAGGGCCTCGGCATTGCCGGCGGGGACCAGCCAGCCCTCTTGCCCGGGACGGACCAGTTCGGGAATGCCGGCGATATAGGTGGCGATCACCGGACGGGCGCAGGCCATGGCCTCCATGATGACCACCGGCAGGCCCTCGGCGAAGCTGGGGGTGACCAGCGCATGGGCGGCATCCATGGCGGCGCGGACGCCGGCCTCGTGCTGCCAGCCCAGCAGGCGGACCGCCTCGCCCATGCCCTCGGCCGCGATCAGCGATTCGATCTGTGGGCGCAGTTCGCCATCGCCGACCAGCGACAGGCGCAGGGCGGGATTGCGGCGCCAGGCCAGGGCGAAGGCGCGGATCAGCAGGCCGAAGCCCTTCTGCTCGGCAAAGCGGCCGACCGCGACCATATGCAAGGGACCGGCGGGCAGCGGCGCCGGATCGGCCCAGCGGTCCAGATCCAGGCCGCAATGCACCACTCGCAGCTTGTCCCAATCTCCCGGCTCCGCCCAGCGATACATTTGCGAGCGGCCATAGCTGCTGACGGTGACGCAGAATTCGGCCAGGGCCAGTTTTCCGCCCAGGTCGAGCGGTCCGGTGTTGTCGAATTCCTCGGGGCCATGCACGGTGAAGCTGAAACCCGGGCCGCCCAGAAGCCGCGCATAAGCCGCGACCCGGGCGGAATTGGTGCCGAAATGCGCGTGAATATGCTGCAGGCCCAATGCGCGCGCCCGCGCCGCGACATGGGCGCCCTCTGCCAGGTAGACGATCTGCCGCGCCAGGCTTGATTCCCCGGCCCGCGCGCGGCTGCGGGCCAGGCGCAGGGCGGTACGGAATTTTGCCGGCCGTGCCAGGGCTTGCCGGGTCAGCGCGGCCAGCAGGCGCCTGCCCCCGGCCTCCAGCACGCGCTCGGTCCGGGCATGTTCGGCCAGGTCGGCGGGATCGCTCAGCGCCGCGGCATCGCCGCGCATGGCGAAGCGGTGGATTTCCAGCCCCTCGGCTTCCAGCGCGGCAATTTCGCGGCGAATGAAGCTGTGCGAAGGGCGGGGATAGGTGTTGACCAGATAGCCGATTCGCAAGGGCGGCTCCTTATCTGCAAAGGGAAAAATGCACCGATACCGGGACGCAGCGGCATTTTGGCCAAATGGCGCTTATTTTTTGCCAGGAATGAGCAGATATGCAGACCGCATTGGCCCAGTAGCTGTCGATGACCAGCGGCACGACCAGGAAGGCTACTGCCAGGATCGCGTAATAGCCCCAGCGATCCAG
>NZ_JAEHFP010000227.1 GCF_016446475.1 Paracoccus binzhouensis
CACCCGGCGGCGCGAGAAGGCCAGCGGCCCGGCGGCGCGGGCGCCGGCGGCCTGGCGCCGCCCCTCGGCCCAGCTGCCGACCCGCCACAGCACCGCCGAGCCCAGCATGGCCGCGATCGAGAAGATCGCCACCGAAGGCCGGCCCAGCGGCACGACGATGAAGGCGGCCAGCAGCGGCCCCATGGCCTGGCCGAAATTCCCGCCCAGCTGGAACAGCGATTGCGCGGTGCCGAAGCGCCCGCCCGAGGCGATTCGCGCCACCCGCGAGCTTTCGGGGTGGAACACCGCCGAGCCGACGCCGATCAGCATGGCCCCGGCCAGCAGCACCCAGTATTCATGCGCCAGTGCCAGCAGCAGCACCCCGCAGACGGTCGCGCCCATGCCCACCGCCAGCGAACGCGGCATCGGCCGCTTGTCGGTGACCGCGCCCACCACCGGCTGCAACAGCGAGGCGGTGACCTGGAAGGCGAAGGTCATCAGCCCGATCTGCCAATAGGACAGGGTGAACTCCTGTTGCAGCAGCGGATAGATCGCCGCCAGCATGGACTGCATGATGTCGTTGATCATGTGGCACAGGCTGATCGCGACCAGCACCGTCCAGGCCGTGGCCGAGCTGCCTTGGCCGCGGAACATCGTAGCTTCCGACACGGGCTCACCCTCTTGTGGATTGCCCGCCTTGTCATGCCGGGCCTGGGAATTGTCAACAACCCGGGCGAAGCTTGGCCGATCGCCTGAATTGCGCTTGACCCCCAGTGAAATTTGCCATCAAAACTGAACCAAAGTGTTTACTTGCGTTTTCCGGTCGCCCGGTACTGCCAGCCGGCGCGCCGTTCGGGCCATTCAGCCGGGCCTGCCGGACCGGGCGTATCGAGTTCAACCACACCCGTCATAAAAGCCATAAACCATAGAAATGATCAGATTCCCCAGCCATCTGGCCCAGGCTCTTTCAGCGCAGGAACAAGAGCGCAAGCGCAGGAACATGACCTGGCAGGCGGTGCAGGAGGAGGTTCTGAACCGCATCCAGAACGGCGAATGGCCCGAGGGCGGCCTGATCCCGACCGAGGCCGAGCTGGCCACCGAATTCGGCTGCGCCCGCGCCACCGTGAACCGCGCGCTGCAGACGCTGGCGCAAAGCGGCGTGCTGGAACGGCGGCGCAAGGTCGGCACCCGGGTGGCGCAGCATCCGCGCGTGCAGATGGTGCGCACCCTGCTGCGGCGCGAGATCGAGGCCTCGGGCAAGGTCTATGGCTATGCCCTGCTGGATTGCCGGGAATGCTCTCCCCCGGCCGACGTGGCCCAGGCGATGCTGCTGCGCACCGAGGACGTGCTGCTGCGCGTCCAGGCCCGCTTCAGCGCCGACGGCGCGCTCTATTGCTGCGAGGAGCGCTGGATCAACAATTACGCCACCCCCGGCCTGACGCGCGAGGTGCTCGAGGAGATGAGCCCCTGCGAATGGCTGCTGGGCCATGTGCCGATCAACCGCGGCAGCATGGCCATGGCGGCGTCGCGGGCCGGCGAGGACTTCGTGTCGCTGGCTCTGGAACTGGACCCCGCCGATCCGGTGCTGCTGCTCGAGCGGGTGGACTGGCTGGGCAACATGCCGGTCTCGCTGACCCGGCGCTACTTCCCGGAAACCCACCGCTTCACCGCGACGATCTAGGGTGCCGTTCAAGCCGAGTTGACCGCCGCTTGCTTGCCTTGGCCGCCGCATTTGGCCAAAGCTGCGGAAAAACCACAAGCACGACAGGCAAGCAGAGCGGATCCGAGCATGTTCCCGACAAGCCCGAGCCCGGGCCTTTTCTCGCGCCTCGCCCTGACCGGCGCGGCCCTTCTCCTGCCGCTGGCGCCCGGCTGGGCGCAGCCCGCGGCCACCGTCCCGGCCATCGCGCCCGCCACCGCCCAGGCCCCGGCCATCGCGCCGGTGGC
>NZ_JAEHFP010000228.1 GCF_016446475.1 Paracoccus binzhouensis
ATTGCGTGCCAAGGTCACCTCCCACGTAGAGATGATCTTGAATCACAGCCAGGCGCGCAGGGGAATCCTTTTTGTCAACACAACCTAGGTCCATGCTCCCGTTCAATGTGGCCACCGAAAAGCCGCGGCTTTCGAGGAAATCCGCAAGCATTGCCTGCGTAGGCACGAACTCGGTGAAGATCAGCACCTTCAGCTCAGGATCGTTCTCTTCCTGCTGAAGCTTGTAGATCAGCTCGAGGAGCGCCTCAGCCTTGGCGTCCGTCCCCTGTGCCTCCGTGGCGCGGGCCAGGTCGAGCAGCGTTTCGACCTCGGCCTTTTCCATCTCCCACCCCTTTGTCTGGATGGCGAGATCCACCTGGGTCTGTCCGTCCAGCTCGGCCCATTCGTCAACGTCCGCCGTTTCGAAGAGGGATGGCTGTAGTTGGGGCTGGTCCAGGAGGGCTTGACGCTTTTCGAGGGTCGCTCGTATGGCGGCTGTGCTGGATGTGACAAGTCGTTGCATCAGGATCATCAGGAAGCCGATGTGGCGCTGCTTCGCGGCCATGGCCTGGTTGTACCCGTGGCGGACATAGTCGGTGACGGCCTCGTATAGCTTTTGCTGGCTGGCGTGCCGGTCCTGCCATGCCACCGGATGCAGCCGGGTCATGCGCGGCTTGAACAGCGGTTTGCCTTCGGCGTCGATGGAGACGCGTTTTTCCGTCCGCACGACGAAGGGGCGAACCCGCTCGCTCGACACGCTGCTCTCGTCGGGGAAGGAATCCCGGTCGAGCAGCTGCATCAGCCGATGGAACTGGTCGGTCTTGCCCTGGTGGGGTGTCGCGGACAGCAGCAGCAGGTATGGCGCCGCCTCCGCCAACGCGGCGCCCAGCTTGTAACGCGCGACCTGTTCCGTGCTCCCACCCATGCGGTGCGCCTCGTCGATGATGATCAGATCCCAGGATGCCGAAATCAGGTCCTCGAAACGCTCGCGGTTGTGGGTGCTTAGCTGCTCGAGGCTCCAGCCGCGACGCCCTTCGAGCGGCTTCACGGAGTCGAGCGAGCAGATCACCTGATCATGCAGCCACCAGAGGTTTTCCTCGTCGCTGCGCCATTGGCGAAAGGCGGAGAGTTCCGCGGGCTCGATGAACTGGAAGTTCTCTCCGAAATGAAGACGCATCTCGGCCTGCCATTGCCGGACCAGCCCCTTCGGCGCGACGACGAGGATCCGCTTGGCCATGCCGCGCAGCTTGATCTCGCGTAGAATGAAACCGGCCTCAATCGTCTTGCCGAGTCCTACCTCGTCCGCGAGCAGATAACGGATCCGGTCGCGGCTCATGGCGCGGTTGAGCGCGTAGAGCTGGTGGGGTAGCGGCACGACGCTCGACTGGATCGGCGCCAGCAGGAGGTTGTCCTCCAGCGCATCCAGAAGCTTCGCCGCCGCGGCAGTGTGCAGGATGTGCTCGACCGTCGGTTGGACGGCGTCGAGCGGGCTCAGGTCGCGCGCACGGGCGCGGACGACGGCGTCCTTGCCGGGTATTTGTGTTGTTCGTGACATTTCTCCAACCAAGCAGCCATTTCGGGGCCGGCGCGGGTAATTCTGAGAAAAGCTCGCTATCGGCGACCCAGTATCTAGCTGTTTGATCCCACGGTTTGATGGTGCGATCCTTTCTTTGGCATGGAAGGGTGCCCTATGGGACAAGTTCGTCACGGAAGCGCCACGACCACGCACGCTGTCCGAGCAGCAATAATGAGGGCCTGCCCG
>NZ_JAEHFP010000229.1 GCF_016446475.1 Paracoccus binzhouensis
CACGAGCCGATCAGATCGCCGTTCACGGTATGGCCAAGAGCGAGTTCTTCACACGCGACGAGAACAGAAACAGTTACCCCAGCTAACTGCGGTTTTCCGGGGCTGTCTTGATCCAGGGCGCTGCGGTTTGTTCAGAACCCCTGCAAAATGCGCCGGCGCCAGACCGAGGGCGGCATTCCGTTGGCGGCGCGGAACACCCGCGACAGATGCGCCTGATCGGCAAAGCCCGTGGCATAGGCGATATCGGCCAGCGCGCGGGCGGGATCGCGCATCATGTCCTGGGCCGCCCGCAGCCGCAGACGGCTTTGCCAGCGCTGCGGCGTTTCCCCCTGCGACTGCTTGAAGCAATGCGAGAAGCGGCTTTCGGACAGGCCCGCCGCCCGTGCCATCTCGGCAACCGAGACATACCGGCCCAGGTTCTCGTGCACATGACGCTCGACCGCCGCGAATTGCCGCGCCGACAGGCCGCCGCTGGCGATGCAGGGCGCGTCGGTCCCGGCCTCGGCATCGGTCGCGAAGATCTCGGCCAGCGTCGCGGCAAGCAGCGCGTCGATCAGCATCTCGCCGCGGCGGGGCTTGCGTACCTCGTCCGAGGCCAGCCGGCCCAGGGCGACCAGCCGGTCGCTTTGTCCAAGCAGGCGCGGCCGGGTCAGGTCCGCCCTGACATTCGCCGCCGCCAGCCGCCGCTGCAGCGCCTCGCCTTCCATGTGGAAATCCAGGTGGGACTTTTCATGGTCCGCCTCGATCCGGCTCCATAGCGGCATGCCGGGCGGCATGTAGAAGGCCTGGATTCCGCGATGCTCGGCCAGGTCCCCGCCGATGCGCATCGCCACCGGCGGCGGCACCCGGTCCAGCAGGATGACGATGCGCGGATCCGGGGCGATATAGAAGCCGCCGCCGCCCTCTTCGGCCCTGACCGACCAGACATCGGCGATGGCCCCGGCGAAGCGGCGGTAGCTCAGCGGCGCCAGGGTCCGCAATCCGTGGATGCGGGTCTCCATCCGCGGTCGGAACTCTGTGTTCGCCTGCATGTCGCCCTGCCTGCCCTCGCCTTCCGGGACCATCCGGCCGCGGGATGTCCACGGCCTTCGTCATCGCGTATTCTTGACTGAAATACTATGGATTTGCAAGCCGCTTCTCGGACCGGGCGCTGTTCTGGCAGCGGGCGACGGCGGCCTTGAATTCCTCGGGCACCGGACAGGTCTTCTGCGACTCGCAGCCGAACATGACATGGGTCGAGCCGGCCCGCGCCGCCTCGGGGCCGCCGTCGGACGATCTCGGCGCCCGCCCCCGGCGACCGGCTCGCGTCGGGCCGGAAAGGCGCGCCACCCTTCCCGGTCGTATCCCCCTCGGCCGGGTTTACCAGCGCAGGCAGAATTTCCCCAGCCCGGCCCCCAGCAGGGTGGTCAGCAGGATGCCGGCCGTATACCACAGCGCCACGAAGGGCAGGCCGGTCTCGGGGCAGTGCAGAGCATAGACCATGGTCCCGGCCGCCCCGCCCAGAAGGCCCGCGGCGGCTCCGGCGGCCAGCGGCCGCGTCGGGGCCAGGCGGCGCAGCACGGCCAGCAGCCCCGCCAGGACCGGCATCGAGACCATGGCGATCAGGAACGGGCAGACCAATGCCGTGCGGCCCAGGACCAGCTCCCGCCGGCTGGCGGCCGGGGCCTCGGCCAGCGCAAGCAGCGCCGCGGCCGCGACGACCAGGACAATCGCAAGGGCGG
>NZ_JAEHFP010000023.1 GCF_016446475.1 Paracoccus binzhouensis
AGGTCTGCGATCTGTTCTCCGACGAGGAGTGCTACAACTACTTCAAAACCGCCGGGTATGAGGCCGATTGAGTGCAACAGGCTCTAGAGCCAGTCCGCGTTGCCGCTGCCGGTCAGCTCGGCCAGCGTGACGCCTTCGCGCGCCAGCCGTGCGTCGAGGTCGCGCGCGATCTGCGCGGCAAGCGAGAAGCCCTGGTAGATCAGCGCGGAATAGATCTGCACGGCCGAGGCGCCGGCGCGCAGCTTCTGCCAGGCCTGCTCGGCCGAGCCGATGCCGCCGACGCCGATCAGCGGCACCCGGCCGCCGGTCTTGCGGTGAAGCCGGGCGAGGATGCGGGTGGCGCGGTCGAAGAGCGGCGCGCCGGAAAGGCCGCCGGCCTGCCCTGCATGGGTCGAGGCGAGGCCGTCGCGCGAAAGCGTGGTGTTGGTGGCGATGATCGCATCGACCGGCGCGGCGAGGGCCACGGCGGCGATGTCGGCCAGCGCGGCCTCGTCGAGATCGGGGGCGATCTTGATGAACACGGGCGGGCGGTTCGGCAATGCGTCGCGCGCCGCCAGCACGCCTTGTAGCAGCGCCGCCAGCGCCTCGGCGCCCTGCAGGTCGCGCAGCTTCTCGGTGTTCGGGGAGGAGACGTTGACGGTCAGGAAATCGGCATGGGCGCCGGCGATGCGCACGACTTCGGCGAAATCGGCGCTGCGGTCCGGGCTGTCCTTGTTCGCGCCGATGTTCAGCCCGACCGGGATGCCTTTCGGGCGCCGGGCAAGCCGGGCGGCGATGGCCTGCGCGCCTTCATTGTTGAAGCCGAAGCGGTTGATGATGGCGCGATCCTCGGTCAGCCGGAACAGGCGCGGCCGGGGATTGCCGGGCTGGGCGCGCGGGGTGGCGGCGCCGATCTCGACGAATCCGAAGCCGGCGCGCATCAGCGCCGGCAGGGCGCGGGCGTTCTTGTCGTAACCTGCGGCAAGTCCGATCGGGTTCGGCAGGTCGAGCCCGGCAAGGCGCAAGCGCAGCCGGTCCGAGGTGACGGCTTGGCCGGGCAGCGGCACCAGCCCGCTTCGCAGGGCGAAGATCGAGAGATCATGCGCGCGTTCCGGGTCGAGGCGATGCAGCGCGGCCAGGCCCAGCCGCTCGATGGGGTTCATGCCAGGTCTCCGATCTCGTGGCCCATGGGGCCGAGGGGCAGGGGGCGGGACCAGAGCACGTCGTCGGCCCGCAGCTCGCGGTAGAGATGCGGGAACAGGTCGCCGCCGCGCGAGGCTTCCCAGCGCAGACAATTCAGCCCCTCGGTCTCGACAGCCAGCAGGTGCAGGCCGGATTCGCCGGCGAAATGCTTGGCAAGCGTTCCGGGCAGCTGTGCGGCGGTGGACAGGTGGATATAGCCATCGGCCAGGTCGACGGGCGCGCCGGCTGAGCAGCCGTCGCGCAGGAATGCCTGGTATTCGGGATCGCGGAAAATCTTGTAGGCCAGCATGGCCGGTTCATGCGTCGCGGCCCGGCCGCCGTCAAGCGCGAAGCTTTGGTCGAGCACGATTGACGCAGGCGGGCGCATCGCCCAATCTTCCCATGGTCCAGACATCCGTGACGAGAGGGATTGAGATGAAACGCTGGCTCCTGGTTTCAGCGGCGGCGGTGGTGCTGTCCTCGGGCGCGGCGCATGCGGATTACACGCTGCATGTGCTGCATATCAACGATTTCCACAGCAGGATCGAGCCGATCAACAAATATGACAGCACCTGCGACGCCGAATCTGCGACGAAGAACGAGTGTTTCGGCGGCGTCGCGCGCCTGGCCAGCAAGATCCGCACGCTGCGCGAGCAGTTGAAGGCCGATGGGCAGCACGTCGTCGTGCTGGACGCCGGCGACCAGTATCAGGGCAGCCTGTTCTATACCTCCTACAAGGGCAAGGACACGGTCGAGTTTATGAACGCCATCGGCTTCGACGCCATGGCGGTCGGCAACCATGAGTTCGACGACGGGCCGGGCGGCCTGCAGATTCTGGCCGAGGGGGCGAAGTTTCCGGTCGTCTCGGGCAACCTGGATCTGTCGCAATCGCCCGAACTGAAGGGCAAGGTGGGCGACGTGCTGACCCTGGAGGTCGGCGGCGAGAAGATCGGCATCGTCTCGGCCCTGGCGATGGACACGCCCGAGACCGCCTCGCCCGGCGACAAGGTCATCTTCCAGGACGACATGGACAGCCTGAAGGCCGATGTCCAGGAACTGACCGACGAGGGCGTGACCAAGATCATCGCGCTGACCCATTCCGGCTACAGGCGCGATCAGGCCTTCGCGGCCGAGGTCGCCGGGATCGACGCGGTGATCGGCGGGCACAGCCATACGCTGCTGGGCGACATGGAGGGTGCCGAGGGCCCCTATCCGACCATGGTCAAGGGCGCGGACGGGGTCCAGGTGCCGGTGGCGACGGCTTATGCCTATGGCAAATACCTGGGCCACCTGGTCCTGACCTGGGACGACAAGGGCAAGCTGGTCAAGGCCGAGGGCGCGCCGATCCTGCTGGACGCCTCGGTGGCGCCGGACGAGAAGCTGGCGGCGCGGGTCAAGGAAATGGCCGCGCCGATCGAGCAGCTCAAGCAGAAGCGGGTGGCCGAGTTGAAGGCGCCGATCGACGGCAGTCGCAACAATTGCCGCGCCCGGGAATGCGAGATGGGCAATGTGGTGGCCGATGCCATGCTGGCGCGGGTCAAGGACCAGGGCATCACCATTGCCATCCAAAACGGCGGTGGACTGCGCGCCACGCTGCAGGCCGGGACGGTGACGATGGGCGACGTGCTGTCGGTGCTGCCGTTCCAGAACACGCTGTCGACCTTCCAGCTGAAGGGCGAGGACGTGGTCGCGGCGCTTGAGAACGGCGCCAGCCAGATCGAGGAGGGGGCCGGGCGCTTCGCCCAGGTCGCAGGACTGAAATACACCCTGGACCCGGCGGCCCCGGCCGGCAGCCGGATCAGCGAGGTGCAGGTGCGCGGCGGCGCGAACTGGGTGCCCATCGACCCGAACGCGACCTATGGCGTGGTGTCGCAGAACTACATGCGCGCCGGAGGCGATGGCTACAGGGTCTTCGCAGAGAAGGCGATGAACGCCTATGATTTCGGGCCGGACCTGGCGGATGTGCTGGCCGAATACCTGGCCAGGCAGGGGCCGGATTTCGCGCCCAGGCTGGATGGGCGCATCACCGTCAAGTGAGAGGGCCGGAAGCGGAGGGGCCGGGCATGCGCCCGGCCCTTTTCGCGTTTCAGGCGGGCGTCATGCCGGCAGGAAGGGGCGGGCGTTCTTCAGGTGCCGCTGCAAGAGCCTGCGTGCCTCGCGCCCGCGGGTCAGGGGGCGGGCGGAGGCCGCGCTTTCCCCGGCAAGGTTGGGGAACAGCGCGAAGATCTCGCGCCGGGCGGCGGCCGACAGCCCGGCCAGCGCCTGCGGCCCGGTCAGCAGCGATTCCGTCCAGAGCCCGTCGGAGAGCAGCAATTCGTGCCGGTCGAAAAGCAGGTGCAGGTAATGGATGCCGCCGGCCGGCGCCAGGACGGTGACGCCGGGCAGCGCCGTCAGGTGCTTGGCGGCGACCAGGACCTCCTCGGCCCCGAACATGCGCTGCGCGATGACCGAGCGGATCAGCACCCGGTGCTGGGGCGAGACCAGCAGGTCGCGGGCCGGCAGGCCCGGCCCCAGCGCCCCGCGGCCGATCAGGATCGGGCGCAGGTTGGGCTGCAGGTCCAGCTGACGCCCGGTCAGCCGGGCGCCGCCGATCCAGCGCAGCGGCCGGCAGCCGTGGTCGCGGGTCAGGATGGCGTCGCCGAGGCGAAGCGTCTCGACGGGCCTGGCGCCGTCGGCGGTGGCGATCAGCGTGCCCGGGGTGAAGCAGGGCGGCGCGCTGACCGTCTGGTCATAGGCGATCGAGGTCTGGCCGACCCCGATCTTGTAGCTGCCGACGAAGCTGTAGGTGGCGTCCTGGCGGAATTGCGGCCAGTAGTCGTTGCCCTCGGCATCCTGGCGGAGTTTGGGCACGATCAGGACGCTGTGCCGGAGGCCGATCTCGATCGGATAGCCGCTGGTGCCGTAATCGGTATAGGTCGGGAACGAGACGTAGAACTCGTTGCCCTGGTCGTCGCGCAGGATGGCGGCGTCCTGGAAGGATATGCGCTGGCCGGGCCCGAGGGTCACGGGGGCGTCGGAGGGGCCGAAACTGGCGCCCTCCAGCAGCGACTGGCCGGTTTCGCTGCCGGGATCGTCGTAATAGCTGCCGGAACCGCCGCGCGAGAGATAGCCGAACTCGGCGTCGTCATCCTCGAGGCGGATCTCGCCCATCTCTGCCGTGTCGAAACGGACCGAGCCGCGGTTCAGGAAGGGCAGGTATTTGTCCGAGCCGGTGGCCGAGGGATCGCTGTAGACCGGGGCCTGGAACGTCGCCGTCGTGATTCGATATTCCATGGAGCCCCCGTGCAACAACTACCGATTGTGTCGCCAGATAACGGCATGGCCGGGCATCCATCAATAAAACATCAATTTGCCTGCATTTTACCGATTTCATGTGTCGTTGATGCAACTTTTGCACGATTTGCGGGTGCGGGTGCTAATCCTCGCCCGCCTCATCGCCGCATTGGGGCAGGGCATCGCGCAGGAAACGCTCGAAATCGTCGAGATCCACCGGCTCGAACTGCCCGAAGCCCTGCATCCAGACCGAGGCGCTGCGCAGCCCGTCCGGCTCGAGCTTGCACCAGATGATGCGGCCGCGCCGCTCCTGCCGGATCAGCCCGGCGGCGGCCAGCACGGCGAGATGCTTCGAGATCGCCGCCAGGCTGACCTGGAAGGGCGCCGCCACGTCCGTCACCGCCATGTCGTCTTCCAGCAGCATGCCAAGGATCGCCCGCCGCGTCGGATCGGCAAGGGCGGAGAAAATGGCGTCGAGGCTGGGTGGCTGCGCGGTCATCGGCTTTCGCTTAACTTCGCGGTTGAATATGCGGCGGATGCCCCGCCGACCGCAAGGCCGGGTTTTCGCCGCGTCGGGCGATTCCTCAATCCCTGCAAAATCAGATGGTTGCGGTAAAAACCCCCTTGCTTGACTCGGGGGACGCAAGCCCCTATCACCGCGCCAACCGATAACGGGGGTGTGAGCCGTGGCCGAGGACGACCATGACGCCGCGCGGGCCCGGGACGCGGAGCGGTTGCGCGCGCTGGAGGCCCGGCTGGGCGAGAAGGCAGCCGACAAGCCGGCCTCGCGCGGGGAGGAACATTTCAGCCAGGCCAACATGGCCTGGCGCATGGTGACCGAGCTGGTGGCGGGATTGGCCCTCGGTTTCGGGATCGGGTTCGGGCTGGACTATCTGACCGGCCTGCGGCCGGTCTTCATGGTGGTTTTCGTGCTGCTGGGCCTGGTGGCCGGCATCAAGACCATGATGCGGACCGCCAACGAGATAGGCAAGACACCGGGGCGCCCCGGCGACGACAAGGGTGAATGACGATGGCAGAAGAAGAAGCAGGTGGTCTGGTTTTCCATCCGATGGATCAGTTCGTCGTCAAGCCGCTGTTTGGCGACGGTCCGGTGCATTGGTACACGCCGACCAACGCGACGCTGTGGATGGCGCTGGCGGCGCTGGCGATCACCGCGCTGCTGGTCTTTGGCACCCGCGGCCGGGCCATCGTGCCGAACCGCGTGCAGTCCATCGCCGAGCTGCTCTACGGCATGGTCCGGAAGATGGTCGAGGACGTGACCGGCAAGGACGGGCTGAAATACTTCCCCTATGTGATGACGCTGTTCTGCTTCATCCTGTTCGCCAATTTCCTGGGCCTGCTGCCGAAAAGCTTCTCGCCGACCTCGCATATCGCGGTCACGGCGGTGCTGGCGGTGCTGGTCTTCGTCGGCGTCACCGTGCTGGGCTTCGTCAAGAACGGCGCGCATTTCCTGGGCCTGTTCTGGGTCAGCTCGGCGCCGCTGGCGCTGCGCCCGGTCCTGGCGGTGATCGAGCTGATCTCGTATTTCGTGCGTCCGGTCAGCCATTCGATCCGACTTGCCGGCAACATCATGGCCGGCCACGCAGTGATCAAGGTCTTTGCCGCCTTCGCCGCCATTGCTGCCATCGCGCCGGTCTCGGTGCTCGCCATCACCGCCATGTACGGGCTCGAGGTGCTGGTCGCGCTGATCCAGGCCTATGTCTTCACCATCCTGACCTGCGTCTATCTGAAGGACGCGCTGCATCCGGCGCACTGAGCCGGGCAGCCAAGGTCTGAAACGAAAACCCTTTCCAAAGCCTCAAGGAGCATGAACATGGAAAATCTGGGTCAACTGGGACAGTATCTCGGCGCCGGTCTGGCTTGCGTCGGCATGGCCGGTGCGGCCATGGGGGTGGGCAATGTTGCCGGCAACTACCTGGCGGGCGCGCTGCGCAACCCGTCGGCTGCCGCTTCGCAGACCGCCACGCTGTTCATCGGCATGGCCTTCGCGGAAGCCCTGGGCATCTTCTCGTTCCTGGTCGCGCTGCTGCTGCTGTTCGCAGTCTGATCCTTTGCCATCCTTGCGGTTGGGTGGGGGCCGTGCGGGCGCCCACCCGATTGTGAAACGACCGGCATGGGGTAGGATATGTTCAGCCTGTTGCAACAGACCGCGCCCGTCGTGGTCGAAGACTCTGAAACGGTGGTGATCACCGAATCCGCCGAGGCGGCGGGCCATGGCGCCGATGCGGCCCATGCCGCGGCCGGTGCAGCGGATGCGGCCCATGGCGCGGCCGGCCATGCTGCCAGCGCCCCCGGCATGCCGCAACTGGATTTCACGACCTTCGGCAACCAGATCTTCTGGCTGCTGGTCATCCTGGCAGTGATCTACTGGGTGCTGTCGCGGATCGCGCTGCCGCGCATCGGCGGCGTCATCTCGGACCGCCAGGGCGCCATCACCGGTGATCTGATGGCCGCCGAGGAATTCAAGCAGAAGGCCAAGGAGGCCGAGGCCGCCTATGACAAGGCGCTGGCCGATGCCCGCGCCGAGGCCCAGAAGATCATCGCCGCCAACAAGGCCGAGATCCAGAAGGAGCTCGACGCCGCCATCGCCCATGCCGATGCGGAAATCGCCGCCCGTTCGGCGGAATCCGAGAAGCGCATCAGCGAGATCCGCGCCTCGGCGGTCGAGGATGCGCGCACGGTCGCCCGCGACGTGACCGCGGCGCTGGTGGAACATTTCGGCGGTGCTGCCGACCAGGCCCTGGTCGGCGAAACGGTCGATCAGCGGCTGAAGGGGGTGCTGCAATGAAGCGTCTGAGCGTTCTCTTCGCCCTGATGGCGAGCCCGGCCCTGGCGGCTTCGGGTCCGTTCTTCTCGCTGCGCAATACCGACTTCATCGTCACCCTGGCCTTCCTGCTGTTCGTCGGCGTGCTGGTCTGGTTCCGGGTGCCGCAGATCGTCGGCGGGTTGCTGGACAAGCGCGCCGAGGGCATCCGCAACGACCTGGCCGAGGCCCGGCGCCTGCGCGAGGAAGCCCAGGAGATCTATGCCAGCTACGAGCGCCGGCAGCGCGAGGTGAAGTCGCAGGCCGACGAGATCGTCGCCAATGCCAAGCGCGAGGCGAATCTGGAGGCCGACAAGGCCAAGAAGGCGCTGCAGCTTTCCATCGAGCGTCGCCTGAAGGCGGCCGAGGAGCAGATCGCCAGTGCCGAGGGTGATGCCGTCCGCGCCGTGCGCGACCGCGCCATCCAGACCGCTGTCGCCGCTGCGACCGAGATCCTGGGCAAGCAGGCCACCGCCGAGCAGCGCGCGGCCGGCATCGACAAGGCCATCGACGACGTGGCGCGCCGCCTCAACTGAGGTCGCCTGAGCCGGACAACGCGCCGGCAAGGCGCGGCACAAGGGACAGCGATGCGACCCCCCCCTTGGCGAAAGCCTTGGGGGGTTTCTGCATGTCCGGGCCGCCCTGCACCACTGTCCAAATCCCCGGTGGTCCGCACGCGCCGGCCCGCCGCTTCGGCGCTTCTCCGTTCCACAGATACTCAAGAAGATCGCCGGCGCCGGCGCATGAAAAAGGGCTGGCAGCCGCGCCGCCAGCCCACGCTTGCCGTCCCGGCCCGCCGCGATCAGCGGGTCGGGATGATCAGGATCTCCACCCGGCGGTTCTGTGCCCGTCCGGCGGCACTGTCGTTCGAGGCGACCGGCTGGGCCGAGCCGCGGCCGGAGGTGGTGATGCGGCCCGAGGACACGCCGCCGGCGGTCAGGATGCCGGCGACCGACCGCGCCCGGCGCTCGGACAGGTCCTGGTTATAGGCGGCCGAGCCGGTGCTGTCGGTATGGCCGATCACCTGGATGGTGCTGTTCGGATACTGGTTGAGGTTGCGGGCGATGACATAGAGATCGTTCTGCCCCTGCGCCCCCACCGCCGCCGAATCGGTGGCGAACAGCGTCGATTCCGGCATGGTCACCGACAGGTAGCTGCCATGGTTCACCACCCGGATATTGGGGTTGTTCAGCGATTGCTGCAGCGCCTTCTGCTGCTGGTTCAGGACGGCGCCGCCGACGCCGCCGATGGCGGCACCGACGATGGCGCCCTTGATCGCGTCCTTGCCCTGGTCGTTCTTGTCATTGTCGCGGGTCGCGCCCAGGATGCCGCCGACCACCGCTCCGGCGATGGCGCCCTGCTGGGCGCGGTTCAGCTGGGTTCCGCCCGTCGTCGGGTTGCCATAGGGATCGGTGGGCGCACAGGCCGTCAGCGCGATCGCGCCGGCCGAGGCGAGAAGCAGCGGAATACGGGTCTTCATTCTTTCACCTTTCTTTTCAGGGCGATCCACCGTCGCCTGTCCTTGCGACTGGGCCGGAGAGGCCGGCTGCTGGTGCCCAAACACCCGGAACTTGGCACGAGTTCCGCGACAAGGCCAGAGAGAGGCGCGCAAATCTGCCCACGCCCCCTCACAATGCGGCGATGGCGCGCGGTGCAATGCTGGCGCCCTCGCGGGCCAGCAGGGCGCGCTTGACCGCCTCGCCCCAGTGATAGCCGCCGATGGCGCCGCCGGTGCGGGTGACCCGGTGGCAGGGCACCACCCAGGAGACCGGGTTCTGCCCGACCGCGGTGCCGACGGCGCGCAGCGCCCGCGGTCGGCCGATGCGCTCGGCCAGCATGGCATAGCTGATCACCTGCCCGGCCGGCACCCGGATCAGCGCCTGCCAGACCTGGAGCTGGAACGCGGTGCCGGCCAGCCGCACCGCGATCTCGCCCTCTCCGCCCAGCAGCGTCTGGATGGCCGGGGCCAGCGCCTTGGGCGCCTCGACCGTCCTGGCGCGGGGAAAGCGCGCGGCCAGGTCGGCCTCGACCTGGTCCTCGGGGATCGGCCCGGCGAAGCCCAGGGCCCAGAGCGCCCCGCCGGCGCCATAGGCGATCACCGTGCCAAGCGGGGTCGGGAAGCGGCCGCGGCACAGCACCGCGCCCCGGTCCTCGGCCGGCTGCGTGGTGATCGTGACCCGCAGCCCTGGCTCGGCGGGGGCGGGGGAAAAGAGCGTCCGTGTCATCCTGGCCTCGCTGCTGTTGCCGGGGCAGCTTAGCGCGGCGGCGGGCCGAATCCATGCACGAATGCTTGCGCATGGCAGCGGGGCAGGGCATCTGGGGGCCATGGCACGCAGCGCTTCCCCTCGCCCCTCGCCGGCCCTGCCCTATGCGGCGCAGGTCGAGATCTTCTCGCGGTTTCGCGCCGCGAACCCGCAGCCGGTGACCGAGCTGGAATACACCAACGCCTTCACCCTGCTGGTGGCGGTGGCGCTGTCGGCGCAGGCCACCGATGTCGGGGTGAACAAGGCGACGAAGCGGCTGTTCCAGCGCGTCGCCACGCCGCGGCAGATGCTGGAGCTGGGCCTCGAGGCGCTGACCGAGGAGATCCGGACCATCGGGCTTTACCGCCAGAAGGCGAAGAACGTCATCGCCCTGTCGCGCATCCTGGTCGCGGAGTATGGCGGCGAGGTGCCGCAGTCGCGCGCGGCGCTGATGACCCTGCCCGGCGTCGGGCGCAAGACCGCCAATGTGGTTCTGAACAGCGTCTTCCATTTCCCCGCCCAGGCGGTGGACACGCATATCTTCCGGGTCGGCAACCGCACCCGTATCGCCCCGGGCCGCGACGTGGCCGAGGTCGAGCGCGCCATCGAGGACAACGTCCCCGTCCCCTTCCAGCAGAACGCCCATCACTGGCTGATCCTGCATGGCCGCTACGTCTGCCAGGCGCGCCGCCCGCGCTGCAAGATCTGTCCCATCGAAGACCTGTGCCCCTATGAGGAGAAGACCGAATGACCACCCCCTATGTGATCGGCATCGGCAATGCCGTCATGGACGTGATCGCGCCGACCTCGGATGCGACGCTGGCGCGGCTGGGGGTGCAGCGCGGCATCATGCAGCTGATCGACCGCGAGCGGTCCGAATTCCTGATGGCGGCGCAATCGGCCGATCCGCAGGCCGGCAAGGCGCGGCTGGTGCCGGGCGGCTCGGTCGCGAACACGCTGGCCGGGCTGGGGATGCTGGGGCTGCGCACCGCCTTCATCGGCAAGGTGGCGGGCGATCCGCTGGGGCTGAGCTATGCCGAGCAGACCGAGGCGCAGGGCACCGTCTTCGTCAACCCGCCGGTCGCGGGCCAGGTGGCGCCGACCTCGCGCTCGATCATCTTCGTGACCCCGGATGGCGAGCGGTCGATGAACACCTATCTGGGAATTTCCGGGGAGCTGGGGCCGGATGACGTGAACCCGGCGACCTTCAGCGGTGCCGGCTGGCTGTTCCTGGAAGGCTATCTCTTCGACAAGGATGCCGGCAAGGCAGCCTTCCTGAAGGCGGCCGAGGCCTGCCACCAGGCGGGCGGGCAGGCGGGGATCGCGCTGTCGGACCCGTTCTGCGTCGACCGCCACCGCGCCGATTTCCGCCGGCTGGTGGCCGGGCCGATGGATTACGTCATCGGCAATGTCCATGAATGGCAGTCGCTCTATCAGGTCGAGGATCTGGAGGCGGCGCTGCGGCTGGCCTCGGGCGATTGCGGCACGGTGATCTGCACCCGCTCGGGCGAGGATGCGATCCTGATCCGCGGCGAGGAGCGGGTGACGGCGCCGGTGCATCGCGTGGTGCCGGTCGATGCCACCGGGGCTGGCGACCAGTTCGCGGCCGGGCTGATCTATGGCCTGGCCATCGGTGCCGAGCTGGCGGCGGCGGGGCGCATGGGCTGCATTGCCGCGGCCGAGGTGATCGGCCATGTCGGCGCCCGGCCCGAAAGCGACCTGCGCGCGGCCTTCCGGGCCGAGGGGCTGATCTGATCGCGCCCTTGCGCGCCGCCGCCTGGGTATTCGGGAAACGGTGAAGTGCCGCGGGGCCGCGCCCGGCGTTTCGGAAGCGGTTCTTTCCGTTTTGCAAATACCCATCCGACCGGGCGGACAAGGCCGATCCTTGCAGCCTTGTCCCGGGGCCCCTGTCAGGCGGCCTTGCGGGCGGTCCTGCCGTAGAAGCTTTCGCCCTTGGCGGCCATATCCTTGAGCAGTTGCGGGGCGGTGAAGCGGGGGCCGAATTTCGCCGCGAGATCCTCGGCGATCTCGACCGCGCGCGCAGCGCCCAGCATGTCGAGCCAGCCGAAGGGGCCGCCCGACCAGGGTGCGAAGCCCCAGCCGAGGATGGCGCCGACATCGCCCTCGCGGATGTCCTCGAGCACGCCGTCCTGCAGCGCGCGGACGGCCTCGAGCGATTGCGCGAACATCAGCCGGTGCTGGATCTCGGTCAGCCCGGGCTGGGTTTCGGCTTCGGGCCATTCGGTCGCAAGGCCCGACCAGAAGCCCTGGCGCTTGGCCCCCTCGTCATAGTCGTAGAAGCCCGCCTTGGCCTTGCGGCCCAGCCGGCCCTGCTCGGCCAGCCTGAAGATCACCTGGTCCACCGCATCGTCGGGATAGGCATCGCCCATTGCCGCCTTCGTCGCCTTGGCGATCTTGACGCCGAGGTCGATCGAGGTCTCGTCCACCAGTTGCAGCGGCCCCAGCGGCATGCCCATCATCTTGGCGGCGTTCTCGATCAGCACCGGGCTGATCCCTTCGGCCACCATGCGGATGCCCTCGTTGATATAGGGGATGATGCAGCGGTTGGCGTAGAAGAAGCGCGCGTCGTTGACCACGATGGGGGTCTTGCGGATCTGGCGCACGAAATCCAGCGCCTTGGCGACGGCGCGCGGGCCGGTCTCGCGGCCCTTGATGATCTCGACCAGCAGCATCTTGTCCACCGGGCTGAAGAAATGGATGCCGATGAACTGGTCCGGCCGGGCGCTGGCGCGGGCCAGCTCGCTGATCGGCAGGGTCGAGGTGTTGGTGGCGAAGATCGCCTCCGGCGGAAGCACCGCCTCGGCCTTCTTGGTCACCTCGGCCTTGACGGCGGGATCCTCGAACACCGCCTCGACCACCAGGTCGCAGCCTTGCAGGGCGGCATAGTCGGTGGTGGGGGTGATGCG
Source organism: Paracoccus binzhouensis (assembly GCF_016446475.1). Classification (GTDB taxonomy): domain Bacteria; phylum Pseudomonadota; class Alphaproteobacteria; order Rhodobacterales; family Rhodobacteraceae; genus Paracoccus; species Paracoccus binzhouensis. The sequence continues at coordinate 12,429 of NZ_JAEHFP010000023.1, forward strand.
GGCCAGCACCTCGACCTTCTTCTCCTCGGTCGCCTTGCGGCGACTGATCGCCTTGTCGAGCAGGTCGGTGGAATAGGACTTGCCGCGCTCCGCCGCCTCGATCGTCGAGTCGATCAGCACCACCTCGATCCCCGCCATGGCCGAGACATAGGCGATGCCCGCGCCCATCATGCCGGCGCCGAGGATGCCCAGTTTCTTCACGCTCTGGTCCGGCGCCTCGGGGCGGTTCGCGCCTTTCTCCAGCGCCTCCTTGTTGATGAACAGGCTGCGGATCATCGCGGTCGAGGACGGGTTCATCAGCACATTGGTGAACCAGCGCGCCTCGATCTTCAGCGCCGTGTCGAAGGGCACCATGGCGCCTTCATAGACGGCGCTCAGCAGGGCCTTGGCCGCCGGATAGACGCCCAGCGTCTTGCCATGCACCATGGCGCTGGCGCCCACGAAGGTCATGAAGCCAGCCGGGTGATAGGGCTCGCCGCCCGGCATCTTGTAGCCCTTGGCGTCCCAGGGCTTGACCAGATCGGCCTCCGATGCCTTCAGCACCCATTCGTGGGCCGCGGCGACCGGATCGGCCACCACCTCGTCGATCAGCCCGGCCGACTTGGCCTTGGCCGGGTCGCTGAGCTTGCCCTCCAGCAGGAAGGGCGCGGCGCCCATGGCGCCCAGCTTGCGCACCAGCCGGGTGGTGCCGCCGGCGCCGGGAAAGATGCCGACCATGATCTCGGGCAGGCCGATCTTGGCCTTGGCGTTCTCGGCGGCAAAGATGCGATGCGTGGCCAGCGGCAGTTCCAGCCCGATCCCCAGCGCGGTGCCGGGCAGGGCGCTCGCGATGGGCTTGCCGCCCTTCTTGGTCTTGGCGTCCATCCCGGCCAGTTCGATCTTGCGCAGCAGGCGGTGCAGCGTCATCACGCCGTCGAACACCGCCTGCGCGCCGCCCTGCTTCATGCCGGCGATGACGTTCAGGTCCATGCCGGCGGCGAAATCCTTCTTGCCGCTGGTGATGACGATGCCCTTCACGGCCGCGTCGGCCAGCGCATCGTCGATCAGCGCGTTCAGCTCGGCCGCGCCGTCCAGCGACAGCACGTTCATCGACTTGCCCGGCACGTCCCAGGTGATGATGGCGACGCCCTCGGCGTCCTTCCGCATGGTGAAATCGGTCATGTTCCCCTCCCTCAGACGCGCTCGATGATGGTGGCCGCGCCCATGCCGGACGCGATGCAGAGCGTGGCGAGGCCCACGGTCTTGTCCTGGCGCTCCAATTCGTCGAGCAGCGTGCCGATGATGATGGCGCCGGTCGCGCCCAGCGGGTGGCCCAGGGCGATGGCGCCGCCATTGACGTTGACCAGGCCGGGATCGACCTGGAAGGCCTGCATGAAGCGCAAGACGACCGAGGCAAAGGCCTCGTTCACCTCGAACAGGTCGATGTCGGAAATCGCCATGCCGCTGTCCTTCAGGATCTTTTCCGTCACCGGCACCGGGCCGGTCAGCATGATGGTCGGATCGGTGCCGATCTTGGCGGTGGCGCGGATGCGGGCGCGGGGCTTCAGCCCGTGGGCCTTGCCGAATTCCGCATTGCCGATCAGCACGGCGGCGGCGCCGTCGACGATGCCCGAGCTGTTCCCGGCATGGTGGATATGCTCGATGCGGTCCAGATGCGGGTATTTCAGCATCGCCACCTTGTCGAAGCCGGGCATGGTCTCGCCCATCTCCTTGAAGCTGGCCTTCAGCTTCGCGAGATCCTCCAGCGTGGTGCCGGGCCGCATGTATTCGTCGCGGTCGAGGATGGTCAGGCCGTTCTGGTCCCTGACCGGCACGATGGACTTGGCAAAGCGCCCCTCCTCCCAGGCGATGGCGGCGCGGCGCTGGCTCTCGACGGCCAGGGCATCGGCCTCCTCGCGGGAAAAGCCGTATTCGGTGGCGATGATGTCGGCGCTGATGCCCTGCGGCACGAAATAGGTCTTGAAGGTCAGGCTGGGGTCGACCGCAATGGCGGCGCCGTCGCTGCCCATGGCGACGCGGCCCATCATCTCGACGCCCCCGGCGATATAGGCCTGGCCGGCGCCGCCCTTGACCTGGTTCGCGGCCAGGTTCACCGCCTCCATGCCCGAGGCGCAGAAGCGGTTGATGGCAAGGCCGGGGATGCTTTCGTCCAGATCGGATTCCAGCACCGCCGAGCGCGCCAGGCAGCCGCCCTGTTCCTTGACCTGGGTGACATTGCCCCAGATCACGTCCTCGACCGCATGGCCGGTCAGCCCGTTGCGTTCCTTGACGGCGTTCAGCAGCCGGGCGGAAAGCGCGACCGAGGTGACTTCGTGCAGGCTGCCGTCGGGGCGGCCCTTGCCGCGCGGGGTGCGGGCGGCGTCGTAGATATAGGCTTCGGTCATGCGTCCTCCTTCGCGGCCCGGTCCGCGGGATTGCCGGGCATCAGGTCATAGGGGTGTTTCCAGCCGGGCAGGGCCTGGATGCGGTCGAGCCAAGCGTCGATATGCGGCCATTCGGCGCGGTCGAAGCCGAAGGGCTCGGGGTAGAAGAGATAGGAGCAGCAGGAGAGGTCGGCGATGCTGGGCGTCTCGCCCACCAGCCAGTCGCGGCCCTGCAGTTGCCGATCCAGGGTCTTGAGCGCTGCCTTGCAGCGGCCGGTGAGCCAGGCGATCACCTCGGCCGGGCGCTTGTCGGGCGGCAGGAAGTTCATCAGGAAACGCAAGGTGCCGAATTGCGCCGAGCCCTTGTGGTTGTCCCAGAACAGCCAGCGCAGGATCTCGCTCCGGTCGCCCTCCATGAAGCGCCTGGTCTTCCCGGCCAGGTGCAGCAGGATCACGCCGGACTGGGTCAGGGTCACTCCGTCCTCGGTGAAGACCGGCGCCTCGCCCATCTCGTTCAGGGCGTGGTAATCGGCGCTGCGGGTGGCGCCGCCGAAGAAATCCACGAAGACCGGCTGCCAGGGATAGCCGGTCAGCTGCATCATCAGCGCCACCTTGTAGGAATGGCCGGATTCTCCGAAGCAGTGAAGCTGGGCGGTCATGCTGTTCTCCCTTTCCTCCTGGTTGGGCCAGGGGTCGCCGTCGCATTGGGTATTTGTAAAACGGAAAGTGCGTCAGCGGGTTCTTAACCTTTCTCGGCTATGGCTGATTCCGCGGTACAGGCTGGGGAGCCGATGACCGCAAACGGAAAGAGCGCCCCGGTTCACCCGGTCTTGATCCCCTGGGAAAGGCACGGTGCTCCGGGGCGCCGCATCCGCATCTTTCCGTTTTCCAAATACCCATGCGATCCCGCCGCCAGGCCCCCTTGCCCGTTTCAGAACCGATCCGCCGCCAGCGCCATCACCGGCTCGGCGCCCGAGCGGATGCGCGCCAGATGCGTCGCGGTCATCGGCAATTGCCGGGCCATGTAATAGCGGCCGGTGGCGAGCTTGGTCTCGTGGAAGGCCGGGTCGTCGCTGCCGGCCTCGAGCGCCGCCCGCGATGCCGCCGCCATGCGCGTCCACATCAGCCCCAGCGCTACATGCCCGAACAGGTGCATGAAGTCGTAGGAGCCGGCCAGCGCCGCGTTCGGGTTCTTCATGCCCTGTTCCATGAAGAACATCGCTGCCGCCTGCAGGTCCTTCGAGGCGGTCTTCAGCGGCTCGAGGAAATCGGCCTTCAGCGCCGCGTCGCCCTCATGCGCCTTGATCTCGGCCTTGATCAGTTCGAAGAAACCCATGATCGGCTTGCCGCCCTCGGCCGCCAGCTTGCGGCCGACCAGGTCCAGCGCCTGCACGCCGTTCGCGCCCTCGTAGATCATGGCGATGCGGGCGTCGCGGACGAATTGCGACATGCCCTGTTCCTCGATGTAGCCGTGGCCGCCGAAGACCTGCTGCGCCTGTACCGTGGTCTCGAAGCCCTTGTCGGTCAAGAAGCCCTTGATCACCGGCGTCAGCAGCGACACCAGGTCGTCGGCCTCCTTGTCCTGCGCCAGATGCGCGCGGTCGATCAGATGCGCGCCCCAGAAGGCCAGCGCGCGCGCGCCTTCCAGGAAGCTCTTCTGGTCCATCAGAGTGCGGCGGATATCGGGATGCACGATCAGCGGATCGGCGGCCCCCGAGGGGTTGGCGTCGCCGGTCACCGCGCGACCCTGCAGCCGGTCGCGGGCATAGGCGGCGGCGTTCTGATAGGCGGCCTCGGCCACGGCATAGCCCTGCAGGCCGACACCGATGCGGGCCTCGTTCATCATGGTGAACATGGCGCGCATGCCCTTGTGCAGATCGCCCAGCAGCCAGCCCTTGGCGCCGTCGTAGTTCATCACACAGGTCGCGTTGCCGTGGATGCCCATCTTTTCTTCGAGGTTCCCGACCGAGACGGCGTTGCGTTCGCCCAGGCTGCCGTCCTCGTTCACCAGGAATTTCGGCACGATGAAGAGCGAGATGCCGCGCGTGCCCTCGCCGCCGCCCGGGGCCTTGGCCAGCACCAGGTGGATGACGTTTTCCGCCATGTCGTGGTCGCCGGCCGAGATGAAGATCTTCTGCCCGGTGATGCGGTAGCTGCCGTCGTCCTGCGGTTCGGCCTTGGTGCGCAGCAGACCCAGATCCGTGCCGGCATGCGGCTCGGTCAGGTTCATGGTGCCGGTCCATTCGCAGCTGACCATCTTCGGCAGGTAGGTGGCTTTCTGCTCGTCGGAACCGTGGGTGTGGATGGCGGAATAGGCGCCATGGGTCAGGCCTTGATACATGGTGAAGGCCATGTTCGAGGCCGAGAACATCTCGCCCGCCGCCAGGCCGATCACATAGGGCATGCCCTGGCCACCATAGGCCGGGTCGCAGTCGAGCGCGGTCCAGCCGCCCTCGCGCATCTGCTCGAAGGCCGCGCCGAAGCCGTCGGGCGTGCGCACCACGCCGTTTTCCAGCCGGCAGCCCTGGCGGTCGCCGACCGGGTTCAGCGGCGCCAGCACTTCCGCGGCCAGCTTGCCGGCGGCATCCAGCACGGCCTCGGTGAATTCGCGGTCGAGATCGCCATAGCCGGGAAGCTCCTGCTTCGAGATCTCGAGCACGTCATGCAGCACGAATTGCATGTCGCGGACGGGGGCGGCATAGGTGGTCATCGGTCCTCCCAGGGTTGGCGCGTCAGGCGCCGGATTTCAGGTTCTGCAGCCAGACCTCGCCCTCGGCGATCTGCGCGCGCAGCTCGGCGATGGCTCCGCCCAGCTCGTGATGCTGCCGCTCCATGTCGGCAAGCCGCTCGCGGGCGGTGGTCAGGGTGGCCTCGGTCTGGGTGATGTTGCGCTCGGCCGGGTCGTAAAGCTCGAGCAACTGGCGGATCTGCTCCAGCGAGAAGCCGAAGCGCTTGCCGCGCAGGATCAGTTTCAGCCGCGCCCGGTCGGTGCGGCCGTAAAGCCGGTGCTGGCCCCGGCGCTCGGGGAAGATCAGCTCGCGGGACTCGTAAAAGCGCAGGGTGCGGGGTGTCACCTCGAAGGCGTCGCACATCTGGCGGATGGTCATCAAAGCGTCGCTCATGGCCGATCCCTCCTTCAGTGGCACGCCTCGAAGGGGAATATAGGCGCAGTTGACGTGCACGTAAGGTGCGACGTGGCGTCAGTGCTCGGTCAGCGTTCGGCCGCCGCCGCGCCGTCCCCCTCCGAGGCTTCCATGTCCTTCAGCAGCGTTTGCGTCTCGTTGCGCAGCGTCAGCAGGTCGGCCATGGCCGCCTCGAGCTCGGCGCGCTGCTGGGCCAGCACCTCGAGCTGGCGGTCGGCCAGTTCAATCCAGACGCGATACTGTTCGCGCGTGCCCTTCTCGCCATAGATCAGCAGCCATTGCCGGATGTCCTCGAGCGAGAAGCCGAAGCGGCGACCGCGCAGGATCAGCTTCATCCGGGCGATCTCGCGCGGGCTGTAGAAGCGCGAGCGGCCTTCCTTCTTCGGGCTCAGAAGCTCGATATACTCGTAATAGCGCAGGGTGCGCGGCGTCACGTCGAAACGCGCGCACATTTCCTTGAAGCCAATGTATTCGTTATCGGACATCGGAAGAACTCATGCTCGGGCCGGCCTCGGCCGCAGCCTAGCGCGCCGCCCGCGCAAACTCAACCATTGGCGGGAGCGGGCTTGCCAGTGTGTCCCGCGATGCTACCATTCCCCATCCAGCAGAGGCAGCCAGACGCATGACCGACCCGATCCCGGAAGAGCAGACCGAGCAGCGCCAGCGCATCGCGCGCCAGTTCATCGAGGTGATCCCCCATGCGCGCGCGCTTGGCATGAGCTTCGGCGAGTTGTCCGAGCAGGGGGCAGAGATCTGGCTGCCCTGGCGCGAGGACCTGGTCGGCGATCCGCGCAGCGGGGTGATCCATGGCGGCGTCATCTCGGCGCTGATGGACACCTGCTGCGGCGCGGCGGTGATGGTGCATCCGACGGGCGCGCGCTCGACCGCGACCATCGACCTGCGCATCGACTACATGCGCGCCGCGACGCCCGGCCAGACCATTCGCGCCAAGGCGAGCTGTTATCACATCACCCGCTCGGTCGCCTTCGTGCGGGCGGTGGCGATGGATGACGACGACAGCCGCCCCGTGGCCTCGGCCACCGGGGCCTTCACCATCGAGCGCTGACATTGGACCGCTGACATGGACCGCAACGAACCCCTGGCCGCGATCAAGTCGCGCCGCGACAATGCCCTGAACGCGCTGGTCTCGGGCGTGCCCTATATCCGCTGGCTGGGCATCCGCTTCGACCGGCGCGGCGACGAGCTGACCGCCGTGCTGCCCTTTGACCAGAAGCTGATCGGCAACCCGATGCTGCCGGCGATCCATGGCGGCGTCACGGCCGCCTTCCTGGAGGTGGCGGCCATCGTCGAACTGACCTGGACCGCCATCTGGGAGGACATGGAGCAGGGCCGCATCGCCCCCGATGCCGCGGTGCCCGACAGCCTGCCGCGCCTGCCCAAGACCATCGACTTCACCGTGGACTACCTGCGTTCCGGCCTGCCGCGCGACGCCTATGCGCGGGCCAAGGTGGTGCGCTCGGGCCGGCGCTATGCCAGCGTGCAGGTCGAGGCCTGGCAGGACCACCGCCAGAAGCTCTTCGCCCAGGCGACCGGGCATTTCCTGATGCCGCAGAACGGCTGAGCCATGGTCGAGCTGCAGTCCGGCGGCCAATCCGGCGGCCTGTCCGGGACGGAGCCGCCGCGGGCGCTGACCCATCGCCGGGTGCTGGCCATCGCGCTGCCGGTGGTGCTGTCCAACGCCACCATTCCCATCCTGGGCGCGGTGGATACCGGCGTCATCGGCCAGCTGGGCCGGGCCGAGCCCATTGGCGCGGTCGGGCTGGGCGCGGTGATCCTGACCTCGCTCTACTGGATCTTCGGCTTCCTGCGCATGGGCACCTCGGGGCTGGCGGCGCAGGCGCATGGCGCGGGCGACGCGGGCGAATCCGGCGCGCATCTGATGCGGGCGCTGGCCATCGGCATGGCGGCGGGGCTGGGGCTGGTCCTGTTGCAGGTCCCGCTTTTCGCCGTTGCCTTCTGGCTGGCGCCGGCCTCGGACCAGGTCGAGGCGCTGGCCCGGGACTATCTGGCGCTGCGCATCTGGGGCGCGCCGGCGACCATCTCGCTTTACGCCCTGACCGGCTGGCTGATCGCCGTCGAGCGGACGCGCGCGGTCCTGGCGATGCAGCTGGCGATGAACGGGCTGAACATCGTCCTGGATCTGTGGTTCGTGCTGGGACTGGGCTGGGGCGTGCGCGGCGTCGCCGGCGCGACGCTGATCGCGGAATGGTCCGGGCTGGCCCTGGGCCTGTGGTTCGCGCGTCACGCCATCCGCGCCGGGATGCGGCGGGCGGGGCTGTTCGCCCGCGACCGGCTGGAGCAGCTGGCGCGGGTGAACGGCGACATCCTGATCCGCTCGGTCCTGCTGCAGGGCTCGTTCACCACCTTCATGTTCATGGCGGCGGGGCAGGGCGACGTGACGCTGGCCGCCAACCAGGTGCTGCTGCAATTCCTCTCCATCGTCGCCTATGGGCTCGACGGCTTCGCCTTTGCCGCCGAATCGCTGGTCGGGCAGGCGGTGGGGGCGCGGCGGCCGGACCGGCTGCGGCGGGCGGCGCGGCTGGCCTCGGGCTGGGGCGTGGCGGGGGCCGGGCTGCTCTCGGCCCTGTTCCTGCTCGGCGGGCCGGCGATCGTGGACCTGCTGACTACCGCCCCGGCGGTCCGTGCCGAGGCACGGCAGTTCCTGCCCTGGCTGGTGGCGGCGCCGCTGATCGGCGTGGCCTCGTGGATGCTGGACGGCATCTTCATCGGCGCCACCCGCACGCGCGAGATGCGCAATGCCATGCTGGTCTCGGTCGGGATCTATGCGGTTCTGGTGCTGCTGCTGCCCAGGGCCTTCGGCAATCACGGGCTTTGGGCGGCGCTGATGGCGCTGAACGCGCTGCGCGGCCTGACTCTGTGGCGGCTTTACCCGCGGATCGCGGCGGCGGCCGGAGGCGCGGTCTCGGCAGCGCCCTGAACCGCGCCCCCGGAATGCAAGACGCCCCGGCGCGGGGCCGGGGCGTCGGGAAGAGCGCGGAGCGGCGCCTACATCTCGCTGACGATCTGGTCGCGGGCGGTGGCGCGCAGTTCGACCATCTTGGCGCGGATGGCCTCCTCGTCGACCTTGCCCGCCAGGTCGGCCGCCAGCTTGCGGAACACGTCCTCGTCGCCTGGCTCGTCGAAATCCGAAGTGACCACGGTCAGCGCATAGGCGCGGGCATCGTCGCCGGTCTTGCCCAGAAGCCCGGCCGCCCATTCGCCCAGCAGGCGGTTGCGCCGCGCCTCGGCCTTGAAGTTCAGTTCGGCATCATGGGCGAATTTCGCCTCTTGCGCGCGCTCGCGGTCGTCAAAGGTGGTCATGGCGGCCTCTGCTTGGGTTTTCCCGTGGTCTTGTCGCAGGATATGCCCGCGCCGGGGCCGCATCGCAAGCCTGTATTGCCCCTGACCCCGTTTCTGGCCTATAGCGCGATAAAGATTGTCACCTTGCGGACGGGAGAAGCGCAGCATGGCACCAAGGCGCAAGAAAATCTACGAAGGCAAGGCCAAGATCCTGTACGAAGGCACCGAGCCCGGCACGCTCATCCAGTATTTCAAGGATGACGCCACCGCCTTCAACGCCCAGAAGAAGGCCACCATCGAGGGCAAGGGCGTGCTGAACAACCGGCTGTCCGAGTTCTTCATGACCGGGCTGACCAATATCGGCGTGCCGAACCACTTCATCCGCCGCATCAACATGCGCGAGCAGCTGGTGCGCCAGGTCGAGATCATCCCGCTGGAGGTGATCGTGCGCAACTTCGCCGCCGGTTCCATCGCCAAGCGCCTGGGCATGGAGGAGGGCACGCCGCTGCCCCGCCCCATCGTCGAATACAGCTTCAAGAACGACGAGCTGGGCGATCCCTTCGTCAGCGAGGAATACATCATCGCCTTCGGCTGGGCCTCGCAACAGGACCTGGACGACATCGTGAGCCTGGCGCTGCGGGTGAACGACTTCCTGTCGGGCGTGTTCTTCGGCGTCGGCATCAAGCTGATCGACTTCAAGATCGAGGTCGGCCGGATCTGGGACGGCGATTTCATGCGCCTGGTGGTCGCCGACGAGATCAGCCCGGACAGCTGCCGGCTCTGGGACGTCAAGACCGGGCAGAAGCTGGACAAGGACGTGTTTCGCCGCGACCTGGGCAGCCTGACCGATGCCTATACCGAGGTGGCGCGCCGGCTGGGCCTGATGCCCGCCAACACCACCTCGCTGACCAAACCCACCCTGATCAACTGAGAGGCCCGCAGATGAAAGCCCGTGTCACCATCATGCTGAAGGATGGCGTTCTGGACCCCCAGGGCGAGGCGATCCGGCACGCGCTCGGCGGGCTGGGCTTTGCCGGGGTCTCAGGCGTGCGCCAGGGCAAGGTGATCGAGCTGGACCTGGCGGCATCCGATGCCGAGGCCGCCAGGGCCGAGGTGGCGCGCATGTGCGAAGGCCTGCTCGCCAATACCGTGATCGAGAAATACGCGGTCGAGATCGTCTGATCTGCCGGACCGGGGGCTTCGCGCCCCCGGACCCCCGCGGAGTATTTTCGGAACGAAGAAGCCCGTGGGACGGGAAGGGCGGGTCCGTGATCGACAAGCTTTCCATGTTCATGGCCCTGGCGCGCGAGAAGCATTTCGGCCGCGCCGCGGAATCGCTGGGCATCACCCAGCCGACGCTGTCCTCGGCCATCCGGGCGCTGGAGGAGCAGCTGGGCGTGCAGCTGGTGCGGCGCGGCTCGCGCTTCCAGGGCCTGACGCCAGAGGGCGAGCGCGTGCTGGGCTGGGCGCGGCGCATCGTCGCCGATGCCCGCGCCATGCAGGCCGAGATGCAGGCCAGCCGCAAGGGCGTGTCGGGGCGGCTGCGCATCGGCGTGATCCCCACCGCGATGCCGCGCATCGCCGAGCTGACCGGGCCGTTCCTGCGCCGCCATCCCAATGCCGGGGTCTCGATCCTGTCGCGCAGCTCGGACGAGATCCGCGACCAGATCGAGGCGCTGGAGCTGGATGCCGGCGTGACCTATCTGGACAGCGAGCCGCTGGGCCGGGTGCAGAGCCTGCCGCTGTATCGCGAGACCTATTGCCTGATCGACCGCGGCGAACTGGCGGGGCCGGCCGACTGGGCCGAGGCCGCCACCCGCCCGCTTTGCCTGCTGACCCCGGACATGCAGAACCGCCGCATCGTCACCCGGCATCTGGTCGAGGCTGGGGCGGATGCGCTGCCGCGGGTCGAATCGACCTCGATGCTGGCGATCCTGTCGCATGTGGCGACCGGCGACTGGGCGGCGATCCTGCCGCGGGCGCTGGCGCGCGGCCTGCCGCTGCCCGAGGGGGTTCGGGCCCGCGACCTGACCGGCGAGGGCCATATGGTCGGCGTGGTGGTGGCCCGGCGCGAGCCGCATCCGCCGCTGGTCGAGGCACTGATCCGCATTGTCTCGTCGATTGATACCTTCAATCAATAAACGATATATCACGATTGTATCGTCTATCGCCGGTCTCTAGTCTGGACAAAACAACAGAGCCCGGACCACCCAGCCATGACCTCACCAGCGATCGACGCTGATTTCCTTCTGCGCCTTGACGAAATCATCGCCGCCCACAAGGGCCGCGAGGGGCCGCTTCTGCCCATCCTGCACGACATCCAGGCCGAATGGGGCCATGTGCCCGAGGAGGCGCAGCCGCGGCTGGCCGAGGCCTTGGGCATGACCCGGGCCGAGGTCTATGGCGTGGTGAGCTTCTATCACGATTTCCGCGACCATCCGCATGGCCGGCACGTGCTGCGGCTGTGCCGGGCCGAGGCCTGCCAGTCGATGGGCGCCGATGCCCTGGCCGAGGAGGTGCGCGCCGCGCTGGGGATCGACTGGCACGAGACCACGCCGGACGGGCGGCTGACGCTGGAGCCGGTGTTCTGCCTGGGACTTTGCGCCTGCGCGCCCTCGGCGCAGCTGGGCGACAGGCTGCTGGGCCGGGCGAACCTGGCCAAGGTGCGGCAACTGGTGGCCGAAGCGGGCATGGAGGCGGGCGCATGAGGGTCTGGGTTCCCCTGGATGCCGCCGCAAGGGCGCTTGGTGCCGATGCGGTGGCCGAGACGCTGGGGCGCGAGTTCACCGTCACCCGCAACGGCACCCGCGGCATGATCTGGCTCGAGCCGCTGGTCGAGGTCGAGCGCGACGGCGTGCGTTACGGCTATGGGCCGGTCGGGCCCGGGGATGCGGCCTCGGTCGCCGAGGCGATCCGCACCGGCGGCGAGCATCCGCTGGCCCTGGGGCCGGTCGAGGAACTGCCCTGGATGAAGGCGCAGAGCCGGCTGACCTTCGCCCGCGTCGGCATGATCGACCCGCTGTCGGTCGAGGAATACGAGGCGCATGGCGGCCTGGCCGGCCTGCGCCGCGCCATCGGCATCGGGCCGGAGAAGATCGTCGAGGAGGTCACCGGATCCGGGTTGCGCGGCCGCGGCGGCGCCGGTTTCCCGACCGGCATCAAGTGGAAGACCGTCGCCGGCGCCAAGGCTCCGCGGAAATACATCGTCTGCAATGCCGACGAGGGCGATTCGGGCAGTTTTGCCGACCGCATGCTGATGGAGGGCGATCCACTGGTCCTGATCGAGGGCATGGCGATCGCCGGCATCGCCACGGGCGCGGTGCAGGGCTATGTCTATATCCGCAGCGAATATCCCGACGCCATCCGGCTGATGGAGGCCGCCATCGGCAAGGCCCGGCAGGCGGGCATCCTGGGCCCGTCGGTGCTGGGATCAGACCATGCCTATGACATGGAGGTGCGGGTCGGCGCCGGCGCCTATGTCTGCGGCGAGGAGACCAGTCTGCTCAACAGCCTGGAGGGCAAGCGCGGCGTGGTGCGCGCCAAGCCGCCGATCCCGGCGCTGGAGGGGTTCCTGGGCCGGCCGACGGTGGTCAACAACGTGATCTCGCTGGCCTCGGTGCCCTGGATCCTGACCCATGGCGGGGCGGAATACGCCAAGCTGGGCATCGGGCGGTCCAAGGGCACGATCCCGATCCAGATCGCCGGCAACGTGAAATATGGCGGGCTGTTCGAGGCCGCCTTCGGCATGAGCCTGCGCCAGATCATCGAGGAGATCGGCGGCGGCACCGCCTCGGGCCGGCCGATCAAGGCGGCGCAGGTGGGCGGGCCGCTTGGTTCCTACATCCCGCATTGGGATTTCGACGTGCCCTTCGGCTACGAGGAGCTGGCGACGAAGGAGGGCCTGCTGGGCCATGCCGGCATCACCGTCTTCGACGACACCGCCGACATGCTGAAGCTGGCGCGCTTCGCCATGGAATTCTGCGCCGTGGAAAGCTGCGGCAAATGCACGCCCTGCCGCATCGGTTCGGTCCGGGGTGTCGAGACCATCGACCGCATCGCCCAAGGCGACGAGACGGGGATCCCGATCCTCACCGATCTGTGCAACACCATGAAATGGGGCTCGCTTTGCGCGCTGGGAGGCTTTGCGCCCTTCCCGGTCATGTCGGCGTTGACCCATTTCCCCGAGGATTTCCGCGGGTGCCGCGAGCCCCGCCCGATCATCAAGAGCCGGGAGGCCGCCGAATGAAGGATTTCATCATTCCCGACCGCGACATGGGCACGCCCGCGGTCAAGTCCGACATCACCGTGAACCTGCTGGTGGATGGCATCCCGGTCAGCGTGCCGGCCGGAACCAGCGTCATGCGCGCCGCCGCCGTGGCCGGGATCTCGGTGCCGAAGCTCTGCGCCACCGACCATCTCACCGCCTTCGGCTCATGCCGGCTTTGCGTGGTGCAGATCGACGGCATGCGCGGCCTGCCGGCATCCTGCACGACGCCGGTGGCCGAGGGCATGGTGGTCCATACCCAGACCGAGGAGGTCGCCCAGGTCCGCAAGGGGGTGATGGAGCTTTACATCAGCGACCACCCGCTGGACTGCCTGACCTGCGCCGCCAATGGCGATTGCGAGCTGCAGGACATGGCCGGCGCCGTCGGCCTGCGCGAGGTGCGCTATGAGCCGGGCCAGAACCATTTCGCCCGCCGCGACGCCGAGGGGCCGAACCCGGAATACCGGCCCAAGGACCAGTCGAACCCCTATTTCACCTTCGACCCGGCGAAGTGCATCGTCTGCAACCGCTGCGTCAGGGCCTGCGAGGAGGTGCAGGGCACCTTCGCGCTGACCATCGAGGGGCGGGGCTTCGACAGCCGCGTCTCGGCCGGGATGGAATCGGACAGTTTCCTCAGCTCGGATTGCGTCAGCTGCGGCGCCTGCGTGCAGGTCTGCCCGACCGCGACGCTGATCGAGAACAGCGTGATCCAGATCGGCACGCCCGAGCATATCGTCAAGACGACCTGCGCCTATTGCGGGGTCGGCTGTTCCTTCGACGCGCATATGCGCGGCGAGGAGGTGGTGCGCATGGTCCCCAGCAAGGACGGCAAGGCGAACCACGGCCACAGCTGCGTCAAGGGCCGCTTCGCCTGGGGCTATGCCACGCATCGCGAGCGCCAGACCCAGCCCATGCTGCGCGAGCGGATCACCGATCCTTGGCGCGTGGTCAGCTGGGACGAGGCGCTGGACTTCGCCGCCACCCGGCTGCGCCAGGCGCAACAGGATTTCGGCCCCGACGCCATCGGCGTCATCACCTCGTCGCGCTGCACCAACGAGGAAACCTATCTGGTGCAGAAGCTGGCCCGCGCGGTCTTTCACAACAACAACACCGATACCTGCGCCCGGGTCTGCCATTCGCCCACCGGCTACGGGCTGAAGACCGCTTTCGGCACCTCGGCCGGCACGCATGACTTCGATTCGGTCGACGAGACGGATCTGGCGCTGGTCATCGGCGCCAACCCGACCGACGGCCATCCGGTCTTTGCCAGCCGGCTGCGCAAGCGGCTGCGCGAGGGGGCCGGGTTGATCGTCCTCGATCCGCGGCAGATCGACCTGCTGAAGACCCCGCATATGGGCACGGGGCTGCACCTGCCGCTGCGGCCCGGCACCAATGTCGCCGTGCTGACCGCCCTGGCGCATGTGATCGTCGCCGAAAGGCTTTATGACGAGGCCTTCATCCGCGAACGCTGCGACTGGGACGAGTTCCTGGCCTATGCCGAGTTCCTGCTGGACCCCCGGCATGCGCCCGAGGAGGTCGAGAAGCTGAGCAAGGTGCCGGCCGAGCTGATCCGCAAGGCCGCCCGCGCCTATGCTGCCGCGCCGCGCGCCAGCATCTATTACGGGCTGGGCGTGACCGAGCATTCGCAAGGCTCGACCACGGTCATGGCCATCGCCAACCTGGCGATGATGACCGGCAATATCGGCAAGCCCGGCACCGGCGTGAACCCGCTGCGCGGCCAGAACAACGTGCAGGGTTCTTGCGACATGGGCTCGTTCCCCAACGAATACCCGGGCTATCGCCATGTCTCGGACCCCGAGACGCGGGCGATCTACGAACGCGCCTGGGGCGTCGAGCTGTCGCCCGAGCCTGGCCTGCGCATCCCCAACATGTTCGACGAGGCGCTGGCCGGCCGCTTCAAGGGCCTCTACTGCCAGGGCGAGGATATCGTGCAATCCGATCCGGATACCCGGCACGTCACCTCGGCGCTGTCGGCCATGGATATCGTGATCGTGCAGGACCTGTTCCTGAACGAGACCTCGAACTATGCGCATGTCTTCCTGCCCGGTTCCAGCTTCCTGGAAAAGGACGGCACCTTCACCAATGCCGAGCGGCGCATCAACATGGTCCGCCGCGCCATGACGCCCAAGAACGGCTACGAGGACTGGGAGATCACCCAGATGCTGGCGAACCGCATGGGCGCGGCCTGGTCCTATACCCACCCGCGCGAGATCATGGCCGAGATCGCGCTGACCACGCCCAGCTTCGCCGGGGTCAGCTACGATCTTCTGGACCGCGAGGGCTCGGTGCAATGGCCATGCAACGACAAGGCGCCGCTGGGCACGCCGGTCATGCATATCGACGGCTTCGTGCGCGGCAAGGGCAAGTTCGTCCATACCGAATATGTCGCGACCGAGGAACGCACCGGGGCGCGCTTCCCGCTCTTGCTGACCACCGGGCGCATCCTGTCGCAATACAATGTCGGCGCGCAGACCCGGCGGACCGAGAACAGCGTCTGGCACCCCGAGGACATCCTGGAGATCCATCCCTCGGATGCCGAGAACCGCGGCGTCCGGGAAGGCGATTGGGTGCGCGTGGCCTCGCGTTCGGGTGACACGACCCTGCGGGCGCATATCACCGAACGGGTGGCGCCGGGCGTGGTCTATACCACCTTCCATCACCCGACGACCCAGGCCAATGTGGTGACGACGGACAATTCCGACTGGGCCACCAACTGCCCCGAGTTCAAGGTGACGGCCGTGCAGGTCAGCCCCTCGAACGGCCCCTCGGACTGGCAAGAGGAGTATCGCCATCATTCCGACCTCGCCCGCCGCATCCTGCCCACCGCTGCCGAGTGACGGCATGCGCGACGTGACGGCCGGCGTGCTGCGCTGGGACGGTGAAGGCCAGGGCGGCGGTGGCTGGCATCCGGTCAAGCCGCCCCCCGCGCCGCAGGAATGCCCGGTGGCCATCGTCATCGACGGCATGAGCCAGGCGGTGCTGATGGCGACGCCGCATGACCTGCGCGACTTCGCGCTGGGATTCGCGCTGACCGAGGGGCTGATCGCCGCGCCCGAGGATGTCGCGGGCTTCGAGGAGGCCGCGGTCGAGGCCGGCGGCTTCCCGGCGCGCGAGGCGCGGCTGTGGCTGCGCCCGGGCCTTGCCGCCCGGCTGGCCGAGCGGCGGCGCAGCATGATCGGCCCGGTCGGCTGCGGGCTTTGCGGCGTGGACAGCATCGAAGCAGCGCTGCCCCGGATCGTGCCGGTCGCCTCGGACTGGTCGATGCCGCCCGGGGAGGTGGCCCGCGCCATGACGGCGCTGGCGAAAGGCCAGGTCCTGCGCCGCCAGACCCCGGCGATCCACGGCGCCGCCTTCTGGGACGGCACCCGCGCCGTGACGCGCGAGGATGTCGGCCGCCACAACGCGCTGGACAAGCTGGCCGGGGCCCTGGCCCGGGCCGGGCAATCGGCGGGGCAGGGCGCTGTCGTCATGTCCTCGCGCCTGTCGGTCGATCTGGTGCAGAAGGCCGCCCGCATCGGCGCGCCGATCCTGATCGGCGCCAGCGCACCGACGGCGCTGGCGCTGGACTGGGCGGAACGCGCCGGCATCACCCTGATCGCGCGCGCGCGCGACGAAAGCTTCGATCTTTACACCCACCCCCGGCGCATCGCCGGAAGCTGAGGCCCCATGTCCCACGACGATATGTCCCACGACGTTTCCAAACTGATCCGCATGGCCACGCAGATGGCGCAGTTCTTCAGCAGTCAGCCCGATCGGCCGGCACCCGAGGCGGTGGCCGCCCATATCAACGATTGCTGGACGCCGCGCATGCGCCAGGATTTCGTGGCGCAGATCCGCGCCGGGGCCGAGGCCGATCCGGTGGTGCGCGACGCGGCGGCCTTCGTGCGGCTGCCCGCCGCCTGATTTTGCCCCTGCCGCCTCGTCCGGCAGCATGCTAGCGTGGCGGCATGGCACAGCTTCCTTCCCGTCAAGAGATTCTCGACTGGGTGTCCGCCCATCCGGACGCCACCGCGAAACGCGACATCGCAAAAGCCTTCGGCATCAAGGGCGCCGAGCGCATCGAGTTGAAGCGGCTGCTGAAGGAGCTTGAGGCCGAAGGGCTGCTGGAACGCCGCCGCCGCCATTATCACGATGCCGAGCGGCTGCCGCCGGTCACCGTGCTGCAACTCCTGCAGCCCGACCGGGACGGCGACATCTTCGCCAGGCCGCTGGAATGGCAGGGCGAGGGGCCGATGCCGCGCATCCTTTACGCGGCGCTGAAATCCGATCCCGCCGTCGCGCCGGGCGAGCGCATCCTGGCCCGGCTGATCGAGACCCGGGGCGAGGATCACGACTACCAGGCCCGGCTGATCCGCCGCATCGGCACGGTGCAGCACCGGATCGTCGGCATCTTCCGCGCCGCCACCGGCGGGTCGGAGGCGGGCGGCCGCATCCTGCCCATCGACAAGGGCCAGGACAAGGAATGGCAGGTCCGCCCCGGCGACGTCCATGGCGCGAAAGGCGGCGAACTGGTCGAAGCCGAGCAGGTCGGCCCGCGCGGCCGCTTGGGCCTGCCGATGGCGCGGATCGTCGAGCGGCTGGGCGACCCTTCGGCGCCCCGGGCCGTCAGCCTGATCGCCATCCACCAGCACGGCATTCCCGACGATTTCCCCGATGAGGCGATCGCCGAGGCCGACGCCGCCCGCCCTGCCACCATGAAGGGGCGCGAGGATCTGCGTCACCTGCCCTTCATCACCATCGACCCCTCGGATGCGCGCGACCGCGACGATGCCGTCGCCGCCGAGACGCATGAGGATGGCGGCGCCACGATCTGGGTCGCCATCGCCGATGTGGCGCATTACGTCCGCCCCGGCTCGGCCCTGGACCGCGAGGCGCGGAATCGCGGCAATTCCACCTATTTCCCCGACCGGGTGGTGCCGATGCTGCCCGACATCCTGTCGGGCGACCTGTGCTCTCTCCACCAGGGCGTGGACCGGCCGGTGATCGCTGTGCGGATGCGGCTGGACGCGCAGGGCAACAAGACCGGCCACAGCTTCCACCGCGGCATGATCCGCTCGGCCGCGAGTCTGGCCTATGCGCAGGCGCAGGCCGCCGCCGACGGTAACCCGGACGAGCAGGTCGCGCCGCTGGTCGAGCCGGCGATCCGGCCGCTCTGGCACGCCTACGGGCTGCTCAAGGCCGCGCGGGCGCGCCGCCAGCCGCTGGAGCTGGACCTGCCCGAGCGCAGGATCGTGCTGACCCCGGACGGAAGGGTGAAATCGGTCAACTTCCGCGAACGCTACGATGCGCACCGGCTGATCGAGGAATTCATGGTGCTGGCCAATGTCGCCGCCGCCGAGGAGCTGGAACGGCTGCGCCGGCCGCTGCTCTATCGCGTGCACGAGGAGCCGACGGTGGAAAAGCTCGACGCGCTGCGCGAGGTGGCCGAGGCTTCGGGCTTCACCCTGGCCAAGGGGCAGGTCTTGCAGACCCGGCACCTGAACCGGCTGCTGGAACAGGCCGAGGGCTCGGAATTCGACGAGCTGATCAACATGACGGCGCTGCGCTCGATGCAGCAGGCCTATTACAACCCCGAGAATTTCGGCCATTTCGGGCTGGCGCTGCGCTCCTATGCGCATTTCACCTCGCCGATCCGGCGCTATTCCGACCTGATCGTGCACCGGGCGCTGATCATGGGCCATAAGTGGGGCGATGACGGGCTGTCGGCGCAGGATATCGAGATGCTGTCGGAAACCGCGCAGCATATCTCGGAGACCGAGCGGCGCTCGATGGCGGCCGAGCGCGACACCACCGACCGCTATCTCGCCGCCTATCTGGCCGACCGGGTGGGGGCCGAGTTCACCGGCCGCATCAGCGGCGTGCAGAAATTCGGCGCCTTCGTGCGGCTGGACGAGACCGGGGCCGACGGGTTGTTGCCGATCCGCGAGATCGGCCGCGAGTATTTCCACTACGACCCGGATGCGCAGGTGCTGATGGGCTCGGAAACGGGTCTGGAGATCGGCATCGGCCAGCGCGTCACCGTGCGGCTGACCGAGGCGGTGCCGCTGACAGGCGGGCTGATGCTGGAACTGCTGGAGGTGGAAGGCCGGCCGCTGCCGCGGGGCGCGGGCGGCGGGCGCGGCAAGGGGCCGATGCGCAAGCGCGCCACCCAGGCGCGGCTGGCCGAGATCAAGCGGGCCCAGAAGCGCCGGCGGGTGCGGCGGTAGCGCTGAGAAAGGGGGCTTCGCCCCCGCGCGTTCCGCGCTCCCCCAGAGTATTTGGGGAACGAAGAAAGCCGGGGCATGGGCCGGGCGGGGGCGGGCCGGGCTCTTGCGGCAAAGGACCAAGCGAAAGGGGCGGTCCACCGGACCGCCCCCTTGCATCATTCCCGTTTCAGGCTTCAGCCGATGGCGGCGGCGCGGACGTCGTCGTCGATCTTGTCGGCATATTGCGCGAAATTGTCGCTGAACATGCCGACCAGCTTCTGGGCCTGGGCGTCATAGGCGGCGCCATCCGCCCAGGTCTGGCGCGGGTCGAGCAGCTTGTCCTCGACGCCGGGGACCGAGACCGGAACCTCGAAGCCGAAATTCGGATCCTTGCGGAACTGAACGCCGTTCAGCGAGCCGTCCAGCGCCGCGGTCAGCAGGGCGCGGGTCGCCTTGATCGGCATGCGCTTGCCGGTGCCGAAGGCGCCGCCGGTCCAGCCGGTATTGACCAGCCAGCAATGCGCGCCGGTGGCGGCGATCTTTTCCTGCAGGAGCTTGCCATAGACTTCCGGCCGGCGCGGCATGAAGGGCGCGCCGAAGCAGGTCGAGAAGGTCGGTGTCGGTTCGGTCACGCCGACCTCGGTGCCCGGCGTCTTCGAGGTGAAGCCCGACAGGAAGTGATACATCGCCTGCGCCGGGGTCAGCCGCGCGATCGGCGGCAGCACGCCATAGGCGTCGCAGGTCAGCATGATCACGTTCCTGGGCTGGCCGGCCAGCGAGGTCGGCGAGGCGTTCGAGATCTGCTCCAGCGGATAGGCGCAGCGCATGTTGTCGGTGATCGAGTTGTCCTCGAAATCCAGCGCCAGCGTTTCGGGGTCGTAGACCATGTTCTCGATCACCGTGCCGAACTTGTAGCAGGTGGCGTGGATTTCAGGCTCGGCCTCGGCCGACAGGTTGATGGTCTTGGCGTAGCAGCCGCCCTCGAAGTTGAAGATGCCGTGATCCGACCAGCCATGCTCGTCATCGCCGACCAGAACGCGCGAGGGATCGGCCGAGAGCGTGGTCTTGCCGGTGCCCGACAGGCCGAAGAAGATGGCGCTGTCGTCCGGGTTGCCGAGCGCGTGGTTGGCCGAGCAATGCATCGGCATCACGCCCTTTTCCGGCAGGATGTAGTTCAGGAGCGTGAAGACCGATTTCTTGTTCTCGCCGGCATAGGCGGTGTTGCCGATCAGGATCAGCTTCTTGTCGAAGTTGAGCGCGATCACCGTTTCCGAGCGGCAGCCATGCCGCGCCGGATCGGCCTTGAAGCTGGGGCAGTTGATGATGGTGAATTCCGGCGCGAAGCCGGCCAGTTCGGCGGCCTCGGGGCGGCGCAGCAGGTTGCGGATGAACAGCCCGTGCCAGGCCAGCTCGGTCACGACCCGGACGTCGAGGCGCAGGGCAGGATCCGCGCCGCCGTAGAGGTCCTGGACGAAATAGTCCTTGCCCTTCATGTGCTCCAGCATGTCGGCATAGAGCTGGTCGAAGGCCTCGGGCGCCATCGGGCGGTTGTTTTCCCACCAGATGCTGTCTTCGACCGAGGGGGTGCGCACCACATGCTTGTCCTTGGGTGAGCGGCCGGTATGGGCGCCGGTCGAGACCAGGAAGGTGCCGCCAAGACCCAGCCGGCCTTCGCCGCGCTGGATGGCCGCCTCGATCAGCGCCGGTTCGAGCAGGTTGTAGTGGACATTGCCGAGCCCGGAGATCCCCTGGTCTTCGAGACGGCAATTCGGATTGACGCGCGGTTCGCTCATGGCACCTGTGCTCCTGCTTGAATTCCGGGCCGACAACCGGCCGTTGCGCGTCCTATAACACGGCATTTCCCCAGCGAAAGCGGCGTTATGGACAGGTTTAGCGCTACCAGGAAAGGTTAGCGCAACCATTTGCGCGGGCATGGTCCAGGCGTCAGGAATTCGTCACAAAGGCAGGGGTTCTGTTCCAACCGGCGGCACTGATTCGCCGCGCATCGGGGGCTGTCGCGCCATGATCCTGCACGCATCCTGCATCGCCCATCGGGGCAGGGGGCTTCTCATCCTGGGCGCCTCGGGTGCGGGCAAATCGACGCTTGCCCTTGAAATGATGGCCTTCGGCGCGGCGCTGGTGGCGGATGACCGTACGCTGCTGCGGGCAGAGGGCGGGCGGCTGGTCGCCGATTCGCCCGATTCGCTGCGCGGGTTGATCGAGGCGCGCGGCCTGGGAATCCTGCGTGCCCGCGCCCATGGTCCGGTCGAGCTGGCCCTGGCGGTGGACCTGGACCGGCCCGAGCCCGAGCGCCTGCCGCCACCGCGCCGGCTTGACCTTTTGGACAGGGCTTTGCCCCTTGTCCTCGGCGCCGGCCGTGTTCATCTTGCACCGGCACTGTTGCAATATCTCGACGCCGGACGGGCGGACACGGATGGGCAGGAGAAGTGAGCCGAGATGTCTGAGGCGGGCAGCCCCATGCACAGCCAGCAGGATCCGACCCGCAAGGGTGGCGCCGAGGAGCCGGCGCAGCGCCTGGTGCTGGTCACCGGCCCTTCCGGGGCGGGGCGCTCGACGGCGATCAACGTGCTGGAGGATCTGGGCTACGAGGCCATCGACAACCTGCCGCTGTCGCTGATTCCGCGGCTCTTGGACGGGCCGCCGCGGCCGGTGCCGCTGGCGCTGGGGCTGGACGTGCGCAACCGCGATTTCTCGGTCGCGAACCTGATCGAGCTGATCGACAGGCTGACCCGGCTGCCGGAATATGCGCCGGAGGTGCTGTTTCTGGACTGCACGACCGAGCAGCTTTTGCGACGCTTCAATGAAACCCGCCGCCGCCACCCGCTGCGGGGTGAGGCCTCGCCCCTGGACGCGATCCGGGCCGAGCGCGACCTGCTGGCGCCGATCCGGGCGCGGGCCGACGTGCTGGTCGATACCTCGGAGCTGTCGCCGCACGACCTGAAGGCGGAACTGGCGCGCTGGTTCGACACCGAGACGGGGCGGCGGCTGGCGGTCTCGGTACAGTCCTTTTCCTACAAGCGCGGGGTGCCGCGCGGCGTGGACATGATGTTTGACTGCCGCTTCCTGGCCAACCCGCATTGGGAGCCGGCGCTGCGGCCGCTGGACGGCCGCGACCCGGCGGTTCAGGATCATGTGATCGCCGATCCGCGCTTCGACGAGTTCTTCCGCAGGGTGCGGGATCTTGTGCTTTTCGCCCTGCCTGCCCATCTGGAAGAGGGAAAGGCCCATCTGGCGATCGGCTTCGGTTGCACCGGAGGGCAACACCGTTCTGTCACAATGGCGGAAAAAATGGCGGATGCGCTTGCGAAAGCAGGCTGGCAAGTGTCAACTAGACATCGGGAACTTGAACGCCGTCAAAAGGCGCCGGCACCTGGGGATGATGGCCAGCACGGCCTCTCGCACGGCCGGGCGCCAGGGTAAGCGGCTGATGCGTGGTGGAGCGAATTGATCGGGATTGTCATCGTGGCGCATGGCGGCCTGGCGAGGGAATATCTCTCGGCGGTTGAGCATGTGGTGGGACCGCAAACCGGCATCAAGGCCGTGACGATCGAGGAAAACCATGATCGGAGCCAGAAGCAGGCCGAAATCTGCGCGGCCGCCGATTCGGTTGATTCGGGCGACGGCGTGGTGGTGGTGACGGACCTGTTCGGCGGCTCGCCCTCGAACCTGTCGCTGATGGCCTGCGCCATGCGCAACCGCTCGATTCTTTACGGCGCGAACCTGCCCATGCTGGTGAAGCTGGCGAAATCGCGCAAATTGCCGGTCGCGGATGCCGTTTCTCTGGCCAAGGATGCGGGACGCAAGTACATCAACAGCTACGACGTTCTGCCTGCCGATGTGCTTCCCATCCCGAATCGTGCCGCCTCATGAATGACATGACCAACGGGGCCGTCACCCGCGAACTGGCGATCATCAACGAAAAGGGCCTGCACGCGCGGGCCAGCGCGAAATTCGTCGAGACGGTCGAGCGTTTCGATGCCCAGGCCATCGTGGAAAAGGACGGGATCAGCGTCTCGGGCGATTCGATCATGGGCCTGTTGATGTTGACCGCGCCGCGCGGCAGCTCGATCCGCGTCACCACGCGCGGCGCGCAGGCCCGCGAGCTGGCCGATGCGCTGAGCGCGCTTGTCGAGGACTATTTCGGCGAAGGCATGTAAGGGCCGGACATGGCCCGATCCTCCTATCACCATGGCAACCTGCGCCAGGCCCTTGTCGAGGCCACGGTGCGGCTGATCGAGGAAAACGGCCCGCAGGGCTTTACCCTGGCCGAGGCCGCGCGTCTGGCCGGGGTCAGCGCCGCCGCGCCCTATCGGCATTTCACCGGCCGCGAGGATCTGCTGGAGGAGGTCGCGCGGCAGGGATTCGAGGAATTCGCCGACCGGTTGGAGGCGGCCTTTGACGAGGGGCGGCCGCGGCCGCTGACCGCCTTCCTGCGCATGGGCCAGGAATATCTGGGCTTTGCGGCCGAGCGGCGCGGCTTCTACATCGCCATGTTCGAATCCGGCATCTCGATCGCCGGCAATGCCGGGCTGTCGCAGGCCTCGGAACGGGCGCGCGGCATCCTGGTGCGCGGCGCCGAGGCGCTGTTCGCGCAGCTGCCCGCGGGGCGCCGCCCGCCGCCCGGCATGGTCGCGGACCACATCTGGGCGCTGAGCCACGGCGTGGTCGAGCTGTTCGGCCGCGGCAAGCCCGGATCGCGCTCGCCCATCTCGCCGGCCGACATGCTGGAAAGCGGCGCGCTGATCTATCTGCGCGGCCTGGGCGTGATTCCCGACTGAATGATCCGGCAGACCTTTCCGGCCGAAAATTTTCACCGCGTCCCTTGAACCCGGCCGGCTGCGCTCCATCTATGTAAATGTGATTAACATTCACATCGGAAAGGGACCGCAATGAACACTGACATCGCCCCGCGCCCCTCCGCCTTCGACCGGATCGGCGCGGCACTGGCCGGCATCCGGGACTGGCTGGACGAACGCGGCAAGGGTGCCTGGATCGCCGCCATGATCCTGGCCTTCATCGCCTGCTGGCCCCTGGGCCTTGCCATCCTGGGTTACATGATCTGGAGCAAACGCATGTTTTCCTGCCGCCACCGCCATCATCACCACGGCCGCCATTATCGCCACGGCTTCGCGGCGCCGACCGGCAACAGCACCTTCGACGCCTATCGCGAGGAGACGCTGAAGCGGCTCGAGGACGAGCATCGCGAATTCCTCGACTTCCTGCAGAAGCTGCGCGAGGCCAAGGACAAGGCCGAGTTCGACCAGTTCATGCAAAGCCGCAACCAGCCGCAGCCGCCGGCGCCGCAAGCGTAAGCCGCGACGCCAGCGTGATGCGAAAGGGGCCGGGGATCACCCGGCCCTTGGTCAATAGGAATATTCGGCGTAGATGCGGCTCAGGTCGCCCGCCCATTCGCCGTGATACTTCCCCAGCAACTCGTCGGCGGGCACCTTGCCGGTCTCGACGCTTTCCTTGAGCGCGTTCAGGAAATGCGTCTCGTCCGGGACCAGCCCGCCCGAGCCCGCGCGGGCCCGCGCCTTCAGCCCGGCTTCCGAGATCGCCAGCACCTCGCGCGCCAGGTCGCGCATCTTCGTGCCCCCGACTTCGGCATCCAGCGCCAGCAGCCCGGCGCCTTGCCGCCAGGCCTCGCGCGTTTCGGTATCCCAGCCCTTGACCAGATCCCAGGCCGCATCCAGTGCCGTCTGGTCGTAAAGCAGCCCGACCCACAGCGCCGGCAGGGCGCAAAGCCGCCGCCATGGTCCGCCATCGGCGCCGCGCATCTCGATGAACTTCTTGACCCGCGCCTCGGGGAAGACCGTGGTCAGGTGGTCGGCCCAGTCCGAGAGCGTCGGGATCTCGCCCGGCAGCGCCGGCAGCTTGCCCTTCAGGAAATCGCGGAAGCTCTGCCCCAGCGCGTCGATATACTTGCCGTCGCGATAGACGAAATACATCGGCACATCGAGGACGTAATCGACCCAGGCCTCGTAGCCGAAGCCGTCCTCGAAGGCGAAGGGCAGCAGGCCGGTGCGCGCCGCGTCGAGATTCTGCCAGATATGCGCTCGCCAGCTTTTCCAGCCGTTGGGCTTGCCGTCGAGGAAGGGCGAATTGGCGAACAGCGCATTCGCCACCGGCTGCAGGGCCAGCGCCACGCGCAGCTTCTGCACCATGTCGGCTTCCGAGGCGAAGTCCAGGTTCACCTGCACGGTGCAGGTGCGATACATCATCTGCGTGCCCAGCGTGCCGACCCGGCCCATGTAATCGGTCATCAGCCTGTAGCGCCCCTTGGGCATCATCGGCATCTGCTCCTGCGTCCAGACCGGCGCGGCGCCCAGGCCGATGAAGCCGGCGCCCAGCTCGTCGGCGACGGTCTTGACCTCGGCCAGGTGGCTGTTCACCTCGTCGCAGGTCTGGTGGATGGTCTCCAGCGGCGCGCCCGAGAGTTCCAGTTGCCCGCCCGGCTCCAGGCTGACATTGGCGCCGTCGCGCTCCAGCCCGATGAGATGGCCGGCCTCCAGCACCGGGGTCCAGCCGAAGCGGGTCTGCAGCCCTTCCAGCATGGCCTTGACCGAGGGCTGGCCGGGCGCGGCCTCGTAGGGCAGGGGCATCAGGTCGGCGTGGCGATAGCCGAATTTCTCGTGCTCGGTGCCGATCCGCCAGGCGTCGCGCGGCTTCTCGCCCGCGGCGAGATATTCGGCCAGCTGTTCGGGACGTTCGATCGGGCCGCCGCCCTGTTGGGGAATGGACATCGGTGGCCTTTCGTTTGCCTTGCGTGCCACAGGTGGCAAGCGCGGCGCGTCAAGTCAAGCGGGCGCGCGCCGGCCTCGTCCAAACGGTCTGGATCGTCGGCGCCGCCTCGGCCAGCGCCGCGGCGAGGCGGCCCATCTCGATCCCCGGCAGGGTGGCGAAGGCGCCGGCCAGATGCTCGGCCCCCGCCGCATCGACCGGGATCAGCAGCGCCTGGCCGTCGGCGCTTTTCAGCCGCCAGTGCCGGCGGCCGTTCAGCCGCATCAGCCGGATCTCGGCCAGCTCGCGCAGCGCGATCTCGCCGCCCAGAAGCCGGCCGGGCGACAGGTAGCGGATCGCGCCCTCGTCCAGCTCGACCATGCCGGGGCCGAGCGTATCATGGCGGAAGCGCATCCGCCGCCGCGCGTCCAGCGCCCAGAGCGCCGAGGCCGCGGCAATCGCCGCGCCGATGGGCCAGAGGATCCAGCCGCCCAGCGAGAACACCCACAGCCCGAACCCGGTCGCGGCCAGCGCTGCGCCGGTTTCGGCCCAGGGGCGCAGCTTCGCGGCCAGCTCGGGGCGGATCATCAAAGCTCCAGCATCATGTCGCGATGCGGGATGCCGGCATCGTCATATTCGGGGCCGTAGGCGGCAAAGCCCAGCTTCTCGTAAAAGCCGATGGCATGGGTCTGGGCGCCCAGCCTGGCGCGGGTGACGCCGGGCAGGGCGCGCAGCTCGTCCAGCGCCGCGCGGATCAGCGCCGCGCCCGCGCCGGTGCCGCGCGCCGATTTCAGCACCGCGACGCGGCCGATCTTGCCGGTCGCGCCCTCGACCAGGATGCGGGCGGTGCCCACCGCCGCGCCGCTTGCGTCGCGGGCCAGCAGGTGGATGGCCGCGCCGTCGCGGCCGTCCCATTCCTCGGCCTCGGGGACGTTCTGCTCGACGATGAAGACCTCGCGGCGGATGGCGCGGCAGGTGTCGAGGTCGGTGGTCTTCTCGATCATGCGAAGTAACGCTCCAGGATGCGGCGATAGATGCGGGCAAGCTGGCGCACCTGATCGGCCGGCACGCGCTCGTCCACCTGATGCATGAAATGCCCGACCAGCCCGAATTCAAGCACCGGGCAGTGATCCTTGACGAAACGCGCATCCGAGGTGCCGCCCGAGGTCGACAGCACCGGATCGAGGCCGGTTTCCTCGCGCACCACGCCGGCGACCAGATCGACGAAGGGGCCGGGTGCGGTCAGGAAGCTTTCGCCCGACACCTCGGTCGAGATGGCGAAATCCACCCTGGTCTCGGCCGAGATCGCCGCCGCGCGGGCGCGGATCATCCGGTCGAGGCTTTCGGAAGTATGCGCGTCGTTGAAACGGATGTTGATCGTGGCCGATACCCGTTCCGGGATCACGTTCGAGGCCGGGTTGCCGCAATCCACCGTCGTCACCTGCAGGCCCGAGGGGTCGAAATGCGCGGTCCCCTCGTCCAGCGGCGTCTCGGTCAGCCCGTTCAGCAGCCGCACCAGCGCATGGAGCGGATTGCGGGCGCGATGCGGATAGGCGGCGTGGCCTTGCAGCCCATGCGCCTCGATCCGCAGGGTCATCGAACCGCGGCGGCCGATCTTGATCATCTCGCCCATGCGGTCGGGATTCGAGGGCTCGCCGACGATGCAGACATCCATCCGCTCGCCTCGGGCCGCCATCCAGTCCAGCAGCGCGCGGGTGCCGTGCTTGCCGGGCCCCTCCTCGTCGCCGGTGATGGTCAGAATCACGGCGCCGTCTGGCGGTGTCTCGGTCACGAAGCCGATGGCGGCGGCGACGAAGGCGGCGACGCCGGATTTCATGTCGGTGGCGCCGCGGCCCCAGATCCAGCCGTCCTGCTCGTGCCCGGAAAAGGGTGGATGCGTCCAGCTGGCCGGATCGCCGGGCGGCACCACGTCGGTATGGCCATTGAAGCCGAAGGTCCGCGCGCCCTTCGCCCCCCAGCGCGCGAACAGGTTCGGCACCCCCTCGCGGTCGACGCGGTGGCATTCGAAGCCCGCCGCGCCCAGCACCTCTGCCAGCAGTTGCAAGGCGCCGCCCTCCTCGGGCGTGACCGAGGCGCAGCGGATCAGCCTTGCGGTCAGCTGGGCGGGATCGGGAACGGGTTGCGTCATGGGCGGGCCTTTCGCTTTTGGCCCTGATTACACCGAGGGCCCCGCAAGCTCCAGCGCGCGGCGCAGCAGGTTGGCGCCGGTCAGCGCCAGCAGGATCAGCGTCCAGCGCCGGAACCGTGCCGCGTCCAGCCGGTCATGCGCCAGATGGCCCAGCCCCATGCCGACCAGCGCCGGGATGACCAGGATCGCGGAAAGCGGCAGGGTCTGGGCGTTCAGCAGCCCCGATTGCAGATGCGAGACGGTCAGCACCGCCGCGCCCAGGAAGAACACCACCCCCTGCACCCGCATCTGTTCCTGCTTGGGCGCGTGCAGCGACAGCAGCAGCACCAGAAGCGGCGGCCCCCAGATGCCCGAGATGCCGCCGATCAGCCCGCCGATGACCCCGGTCGCGATCTCCATGCGGCGGCGGTGATGCACCGGCAGGACCAGGCTGCGGCCCAGGATCTGCCACAGCGCGAAACCCGAGATCGGCAGGCCGATGATGGCATACATCAGCCATTGCGGCACCCGCGGGGCGAAGAAGGCGCTGACCGGGATGAACAGCATCACCATGCCGATATGCCAGCGATAGGCCCAGCTTGCCTGCCAGGCCGGCCGCCAGCCGCCGCGCAGCGCCTGGCGGATATTGGTGACCAGCACCGGCAGGATCACCGCCGCCACCGCCTGTTGCGCGGTCAGGAAGGACCCCAGCGCCGCCAGCATGATCATCGGCATGGCGAATCCGATGGCGCCCTTCACGAAGCCGGAAAACAGCGTGATCGCGATGGCGGTCCAGAAATGGAAGGAGTCGAGGCCGACGCAGCACATGGTCCGGGAATGTCAGGAGATGGATGGTGCTGCGAGAGAGGATTGAAATTTCATTTATCAGCCGAAAATCAATATCTTACATGGGTTGCCGGCACCGATTCTGGCACCAGTTCTGGCACCGAACTGACGTTGCGTCATGCGGTCCGGGAAGGCAAGCGCGACCTCGCGTCAAGGCATGAGAAAGCCCCGGTCGCGGGTGTGCCGGGGCTTAAATCAACCTGCCGGAAGGATTAGCTAGGCTCAGGACGCATTGATTTTCAATGCTCTGCGTGATTCACGGCTCGAAAATGGAGCGGTGACATGAGCGATCTTTACTGGCTGACCGACG
>NZ_JAEHFP010000230.1 GCF_016446475.1 Paracoccus binzhouensis
TGGCGGCGCGCTGGACAGCATCGGCACCTTCCTGCGCGTGCAGACCGGCGCCCGTTCGGTCGAGCCGCGCCAGGGCGACGATCCCGATGCCATCCTGTCGCGCGCCGATGCGGCGGTGAAGGCCGGCGACATCAAGGGCGCGCTGGCCGAGATCGGCAGCCTGCCGCAGCCCGGCCAGGATGCCATGGCGGACTGGACCGCCAGGGCGGGCCTCTGGGTCGAAGCCAATGCCGCGCTGGCCGCCCTGGCCGCCGGCAGCTTGTAAGGGGCCCGTCATGCTGCTTTCGGCTCTGAAAATCCTGATCTTCTTCGCCATTGTCCTGGCCGTCACCCTGGGGGCGCTGCAGCTCTCGGAAAGCGGCCAGGGCCTGAGCATGGTCTATGGCGGCACCGAATACACGCTGGGGCCGGTTCAGCTGGCCATCGCAGTGCTGGTGGTCGTGCTGCTGGGCTGGCTGGTGGTGCGGGTCGTCGGCCTGCTCATTGCCTTCATCCGCTTCCTTCTGGGCGACGAGACGGCGATCAACCGCTATTTCGCCCGCTCGCGCGAGCGCAAGGGTTACGACGCGCTGTCCGAGGGCATGCTGGCCGTCGCCTCGGGCGAGGGGCGGCTGGCGCAGGACAAGGCCGCCAAGGCGGCGAAGTTTCTGGACAAGCCGCATGTCACCGACCTGCTGGCCGCGCAGGCCGCCGAGGTCGCCGGCGATCGGGCCAGGGCGGCCGAGATCTATCGCCGGCTGCTCTCGGACCAGCGCACCCGCTTCGTCGGCGTGCGCGGGCTGATGCACCAGAAGCTGGCCGAGGGCGATACCGCCACGGCGCTGAAACTGGCCGAAAAGGCCTATGCGCTGAAGCCCAGGCATGCCGAGGTGCAGGACACCCTGCTGCAGCTGCAGACCCGCGAGGGCGACTGGAAGGGCGCGCGCGCGGTGCT
Source organism: Paracoccus binzhouensis (assembly GCF_016446475.1). Lineage (GTDB taxonomy): Bacteria > Pseudomonadota > Alphaproteobacteria > Rhodobacterales > Rhodobacteraceae > Paracoccus > Paracoccus binzhouensis. The sequence goes on from NZ_JAEHFP010000230.1 coordinate 935, forward strand.
GAAGGACAAGCGCAAGCTGGGCCAGCTGCCCAAGGACGTGCATCTGCGCCGCGACGCCGTGCTGGCGCTGAAGGAGGCGTCCGAGGTGCTGGCCGAGGGCAATTCGATCAGCGCCCGCGAGGCCGCGATCTCGGCCAACCGGGCCAGCCCCGACCTGATCCCGGCCGCGGTGCTGGCCGCGCGCAGCTATGTCGCGCAGAGCGATGCCAGGAATGCCGGCCGGGTGCTGCAGAAGACCTGGAGCGTGCAGCCGCATCCCGCCATCGCTGCCGCCTATGCCGAGATCGTCCCGGACGAGAAGCCGGCCGCACGGCTGCGCCGCTTCGAGGAGTTGATGCGGCAGAACCTGGATCACGAGGAGACCCGGCTGCTGCGCGCCGAGCTGCTGCTGGCGGCCGAGGATTTCCCCGGTGCCCGCCGCGCCCTGGGCGATCTGGCGCAGAAGCACCCGACGGTGCGCTCGCTGTCGATCCTGGCCGCCATCGAGCGCGGCGAGGGCGCAGACGATGCGGTCGTGCGCGGCATCCTGGCGCGGGCGCTGGTCGCCAGCCGCGGCCCGCAATGGGTCTGCGACAAGTGCCACAACGTCATGGCCGACTGGTCGCCGGTCTGCGACAGCTGCGGCGGCTTCGACACCCTGACCTGGCGCGAGCCCGACAGCCCGGTCTGGACCGCGCCGGCCGCGAACGGGGCCGAGATGCTGCCGCTGCTGGTCGGCGGCAAGGCGGCGGCCGATGCGCCGGTGCCTGCCGCGGCGCCGGTCCCGCCGCACGCCGCC
>NZ_JAEHFP010000231.1 GCF_016446475.1 Paracoccus binzhouensis
TTGCGTGCCAAGGTCACCTCCCACGTAGAGATGATCTTGAATCACAGCCAGACGCGCAGGGGAATCCTTTTTGTCAACACAACCTAGAACCTGTCCTTGCGCGCCCGCAGCTCGGCAAAGACCCGGGCATCGGATTCGCCTGGTAAACCAAGGGGATCGCGCAATTCCGCCACGCGCAGGAAGGGATTCGTCGCCCGTTCCTCGGCCAGGGTCGAGGGGGCGCAGGGCCGCTTGCCCGACGCGGTTTCGGCCAGCCTCTGCCGCAATGCGGCATTGTCGGGATCGACCGAAAGGGCGAAGGCGCCGTTGCCGCGGCAATAATCGTGGCCCGAGCAGACCAGGGTCTCGGCCGGCAGCGCGTTCAGGCGCGAAAGCGAGGCCCACATCATCTCGGCATCGCCCTCGAACAGCCGGCCGCACCCCAGCGCCATCAGGCTGTCGGCGGTGAAGGCCATGGCCGAGGCCGGCAGATGGAAGGCGACATGGCCGATGGTGTGGCCGGAGACGTCGATCACCTCGGCTTCCTCGCCGCAAAGGTCGAAGCGCTCGCCCGGTTGGACGGCCCGGTCCAGCGGTGGCAGGCGGGCGGCGTCCCGGGCATTGCCAAGCACGCGCGCGCCGGTCTTCTCGACCAGTTCCGGCACCGCCTGGATGTGGTCGGCATGGTGATGGGTCAGGGCGATCAGGTCCAGCGACCAGCCGCGGGCGGCAAGCTCGGCCAGGATGGGTGCGGCCTCGGGGGCGTCGATCAGCGCGGTCTTGCCATTGCCATGCAGCAGCCAGGCGTAGTTGTCGGTGAGGCAGCGGACGGGGACGAGTTCCAGCGGCATTGGCAAATTCCTCTCTTTGCCGCAGTCTGGCCTTGCCAGGCCGGAGGCGCAATGCATCACGACGTCTATGAGCTACGGAAGTTCTACTATACCCGCGCGCTGGGGCGGGTGGTGCAGCGGGTGCTGCGCGACCGGCTGACCGGCCTGTGGCCGCCCGAGCAGGCGCAGGGCATGACCGTGGCCGGCTATGGCTTCGCGGCGCCGCTGCTGCGGCCCTACCTGGCGCGGGCGCGGCGCGTCATCTCGCTGATGCCGGGGCCGCAGGGGGTGATGGCCTGGCCGGCCGGGATGCCGAACTGCTCGGTCCTGTGCGAGGAGACCGCATGGCCGCTGGATACCGGCAGCGTCGACCGGCTGGTGCTGCTGCATGCGCTGGAGACCGCCGATCACCCCGCGGTGCTGCTGGACGAGGCCTGGCGGGTGCTGGGGCCGGGCGGGCGGATGCTGGTGATGGGGCCGAACCGCGCCGGGCTCTGGGCGCGGTCCGAGACCACGCCCTTCGGCTTCGGGCGCAGCTACACCGCCGGCCAGCTCGAGGCGCAGGCCCGTGCCGCCGGCTTCGTGCCCGAGCGGACGGGGGCGGCGCTCTACATCCCGCCCTCGGACCGGCGGTTCTGGCTGAAAAGCGCGCAGATGTGGGAACGGGCCGGGCTGCGCATCAGCCAGGTGCTGGTGGCGGGCGTGGTGCTGACCGAGTTCACCAAGCAGGTCCAGGCGCCGGTCGGCCGCGGCCGCAAGGTCAGCGTGCCGAGCCCGCTCGACGTGCTCGAGGGCATCGCCCGGCCGCGGCCTGCGGGGCAGGGCGCCGGGCGGGCGGCGCGCGG
>NZ_JAEHFP010000232.1 GCF_016446475.1 Paracoccus binzhouensis
CGGCCAGGGCGGCCAGCAGCGCGCCGGGCAGGGCGGCGCGCAGGCGGCTGGGCCCGCACCGCCAGAAGGCCAGCGGCAGCGCCGCCGCCAGCATGGTCAGCCCGGAAAGCCCGATCGCGCCCAGCGTCGCGGCCAGCTGGCCGGCGGGGGTGTCGATCCAGACATGGCCGGTCAGCGCCCAGGGCAAGCCGGTGAAGATCCAGCCGCGCAGCCAGTCGGAAAACACCATCAACGCGGCGAAGACCAGTCCCTGCCGGGGGAAACCCGGGGCGAGGCGCGCGGCGAGCCAGGCGGGAAGCGTCCAGAACAGCGCCCCGCCCGCTGCCATGCAGAACAGCGCAAAGGGGGCCATCCAGCCATAGATCTCGGGCTCGACGAAGAACGGCTCGACGATCCAGCACATGGCCAGGGCGAAATGCCCGAGCCCGGCGGCAAACCCGTGCCAGGCGGCGGTGCGGGCCTGCTCGGCGCGGCCGATCTGCCAGCACAGCCCGGCCAGCGCCAGCACGGTCAGAAACCACAGGTTCCAGGGCGCCTGTCCCAGCGCCGCCAGGACACCCAGCGCCAGGTCAAGCGCGAGCACGGCCCAGGATGGGCGCCGCCGCTGCGAGGGTGCCTGCGATAGCTGCCGCGTTGGTCCTGGAAAGACCGGCGAGACCATGCGGCGGGCTCAAGCCTCGGCGGTGCTGTTGTCCGGGCTGCCGGCAGCCTCGGGCTGGGCCGAATCGCCGCCGGCTTCGGCGGGGGCGGCCTCGGTCTGGGCGCCGGCCTTGGGCTTGCGCGGTGCGCGGGGCTTGGACTCCGTCTTCTTCGCCGGCTTGCGGGCGGGTTTCGCAGCCGGTTCGGGCTCAGCTGCTGCCTCGGCTGCGGGTTCCGCCGGCGCGGCGGCCGCGGCTTCGACGGCTTCGGTTGTCTCGGCCTTGGCGGCGCGCGGCTTGCGCTTGCGCACGGGCTTGGCCGGGGCGATTGGCTCGGCCGCTTCGGCCGGCGCCTCAAGTGCGGCGGCTTGCGGTTCTGCCGCCGGCTGCAGTTCCGTCGGTGCCTCGAGCGCGGCTTCTGCGGTCGGCTTGGCCTTGCGGCTGCGCGAGCGCTTGGGCTTTTCTGCCGCGGCGGGCGCTTCCGCAGCCGGGCTCTCGGCAGCCGGGGTTTCGGGAGCAGCGACCTCGGCGGCGAGGGCTTCCTTGGCGGGACTTTCCGCCGCGGGCGCTTCGGCAACCGGCGCCGCCATCACGGGCACTTTGGTGGGCGCCTTGGCGGCGGGCTTGGCCGCGGGGCGCGGATCGGCCGGTTCGGCGATCTCCTCGGCGGGTTCGGTGAAGCCGGGGCGGAAGATGCGGGTCAGGAATTCCGGCACATGGTCACCCATGCCCAGCACCGGGTGGCGGTCGCCGCGGCGATCCTCGCGCCGTTCGTGGCGGTCATGGCCGCGCTCATGGCGTTCGCGCCTATCCTCGCGCCGATCCTCGCGTGACGGGCGGTCGTGGCGGCGCTCGGCGGCCTCCGCCGGCTTCGACTCGGCCCGAGGCTCGGCGGCATGAGCGTGGGCAGGGGGGCGCTGCTCGCTGTCGTCGCGGCGGCCGCGGCGATCCCGGTCGCGGCCGCGTTCGCGGCGCCCGCTTTCGCGCGCGGG